>NZ_JYOQ01000115.1:0-392 GCF_000960545.1 Vibrio sp. S457-15
GACCTACCCTCTAGTATACCTCCACTACGCGTTATCTTGCTATCTAATCCCTGATTGGAACACGTCTATGATTGAACTTGCCCCAGACTGGGCTGCAATGCCACCTATAGTTTGGTTAGCAATTCCTATGATCGTATTCTCATTCAACCACAGCGCAATCATTTCTCAGTTCTCTAAAGAGTACCGCATGCAATACGGCGACGAAGCTTACAAGAAAACAGACATGATCACTGGCGGAGACGCGAAGATGCTAATGGGCTTAGCTATTTTCTTTCTATTTCTGGAAGAATTTTCTCTATCTCCAGAGCAAATAACATCTGCGGCAGAACAAAACATACCTGTACCATTTAACCAAGTGTAAATCCACGAAATTCACCTTCTCTCATAATTGG
>NZ_JYOQ01000116.1:0-315 GCF_000960545.1 Vibrio sp. S457-15
GGCGAGGCCGAAAGGCGTAGTCGATGGGAAACGGGTTAATATTCCCGTACTTCTTACAATTGCGATGGGGGGACGGAGAAGGCTAGGTGGGCCTGGCGACGGTTGTCCAGGTTCAAGTGCGTAGGCTGAGAGATTAGGTAAATCCGGTTTCTCTTAAGGCTGAGACACGACGTCGAGCACCTACGGGTGTGAAGTCATTGATGCCATGCTTCCAGGAAAAGCCTCTAAGCTTCAGATTGTAAGGAATCGTACCCCAAACCGACACAGGTGGTCGGGTAGAGAATACCAAGGCGCTTGAGAGAACTCGGGTGAAGG
>NZ_JYOQ01000117.1:0-1259 GCF_000960545.1 Vibrio sp. S457-15
GGTTCATCGCGGCTTTCCGGGGAAAGCCGCTTTTATCTTTAAGAAGAAGTAATCAGTGTCTCGATAGCCATATCCCATCCTCTTGATTAACTTTATCTTGTTATTTATCCCTTCAAGCGTACAGGTATTCAGCGGGTAGCTTGCTGAAGCAGTGATCCCATGAAGGTACGGACGGAGCTTTCGAGCGAACTCTTTTAACGGCTTAATTCCACTCTCATTCACTTGCTCCCACCATACCTGCCATAAGTTTTTAGCCTGAAGTTCAGAGCCGCAACGCCACAGTTCCTTTAATTGCGCACCCAGTAAGTAGGTTGTCATCAAGTCCTGATTCATATTCAATATTTCTGTGAGGTAACTTTCCTGTTGTGTATTCAAATTATCCTTATTTTTTAATAGCACCCAGCGCGAACGCTTGACCCATTGCCTTGCTTTTTTATCCTGCTTTAGTTTATTAGCTTGGTCCACTCTGACTCTATCCATCACTTCACGACCGAACTTAGCAACAACGTGGAACAAGTCGTAAACGATACGGGCATTTGGGCAATGCTCTTGAACTTCAAGGTCAAAAGCCGTATTCATATCCATTGCTACTGCTTCGATATTTTTGCCATGCTCACCTAGCAGTTCAAAGAACGGTCGAATATCCTTGCGGCTACGACCGAGTCCTATCCAGATAACCTGATGACTTTTCGCATCAGCAATGACCGTCGCGTAGCGGTGTCCTTTAAAAATGGCAAACTCGTCCATGGCGAGTTGCCTTAATTCTCCCCATTTAACTTGCGGTACTACCTGTTGAAGCCGACGCTTATCTATCTCTTTGATTGTGTGCCAATGAACGCCTGTCACTTGGGCTATATGTTTAATGGGTAACAGAGGTAACAACTGTTCTATGTAGCTTCGTAGGCGGTTAGTGATACGAGCATAAGGTTCCAACCAAGATAGCCGTTCTGTTTTAATGCCGCAGTGACCGCATTTGATGCGTCGGGTTTGAACGGACAGTTCAACGGGAGTTCCTAACAGTGTGGCTTCCTTCACGTTACGCCATTGATACTCATGTATGGATTGAGATTTAAGTCCGCACGGACACTTAGCGATAGAGTTAGGTTTGAGAGTGAGCTTTATTAATGATGCAGTCTGATGAGACTTTACTATATGAAAGCCTTCCCAGAATGAAGATAGGAAAGTATGATTCGACATGAAAACGGTAGTTTGTGTAGGTTTTGTTTGGCGATAAAACTCTATCACTTACTACCGTTTTT
>NZ_JYOQ01000118.1:0-451 GCF_000960545.1 Vibrio sp. S457-15
GTTTATGGCTGGGCCGACATTAGGGGTTCTAACCCGTAACCTCTCATCGCGTATGCTGTTCGACACGGTCCCTTTAAGTCACCCGTTCATTGTGCTTCAAGCCTTGCCGACACGGCATAACCCGGAGTTTAATGCGTTGTTAGGCGAAGTGATTGTAGTGCTGTTCTACGTGATATTATCGCCGCGCGCGTTTTTTGGTTGGGTATGTCCGTTGAACATCGTGACGGACCTGGCGGCGTGGCTGCGCCGAACGTTCGACATCTAAGCGACCTTTTTGTGGTCTCCTGCTATTCGCCATTGGCTGATCCCTTTCTTGGTGTTGGGCTGCGCGCTGTCTGCCGTGGTTATTTGGATATGGCTTGATCCAGTAGCGGCACTGTCTCGCGGCTTGGCGGTTGGCATGGCGGCAGGTTGGGTGCTGATCGCCCGGCGGTTCGTACTGGACTTACTT
>NZ_JYOQ01000119.1:0-53503 GCF_000960545.1 Vibrio sp. S457-15
GGTATAACAAACTGTTTAAGAGTGATTCGCAACGCGTGGCATTTTCTCTATGCGTTGTGTTTAGTGTTTAAGGTGGTGTGCGGAGGCTTTTGTATTGCGTTGCTCACACCTTAACAGGGCGTTATGTAGCCGCGAGAGGACGGTAAGTTAAAAGGATTTATATATGTTAAATATTCGGCAAGCTCGCATTGAAGATATCAGTGTTATCAAGAAACTACAGTTTCAGCTTAATGAGTATCATCAAGCAAATTTACCTGATGATTTTTTATCACCGGAAGAAATTGAACAAAAAATAGACCTACACAAGATAATCAAAAGTGAAAGCTCGATTTTTCTGGTAGCCGAAAGTAATGGGCAGTTAGTAGGTTTTGTTTTTGGTGAGCTATGGGTTCGTAAGTCTTGGACACTCAAACAGCGAAAGATCGCAAGCGTTGAACAGATTGTTGTGGATTCATGCTTTAGGAGTCAGGGTGTTGGACGGGCGCTAATAGAGGCATTTGAGGAAAGGGCTATTTCTAACGGCGGAGAAGAGCTGTGGTTAGAAGTATATTCTTTCAATGAATCTGCTCTAGCTTTGTATCGCAAAGCTGGTATTACGCCCAAAATCCAAATTGGACAGAAAGCACTACCCTGAAAGTCGGCTACATAACAAATTGTTCAAGAGTGATTCGGCACGCGTGGCATTTTTACTATGCGTTGGTTTTAGTGTTTAAGGTGGTATGCGGAAGCTTCGGTATTGCGTGCCTCACACCTTAACAAGGCGTTAAATTACAAGAGGAAAATAATGAACTTAACGGATAGTTGTTTTTCTAGTGGTACTGATGGGCAGAAAAATCTACGTGTTCATCTTATCAACCCTCCAATCAATGAACCTTGGCGTACCAAAAAAGACTATATCGAAGATCGAGATGCTTTTTCTGAGTTACAGAAACAAGCCCTCGAAGCGCATGAAAGAAGTGTTGAGGCTCATGAAATACTAAAGAAAAGTTATAGAAATCAAACAATTTCTCTGGCCGTCGTAACTCTCACTCTTGTGGCAACAATAATTGCGACTGCTATTGGAGTTATAGAATTTGTGGTATCACAGAAATAACTGTATTGAGTACGTGGTGGAATTGTAATTTAACAAACTGTTCAAGAGGGATTCGCAACGCGTGGCATTTTTACTTTGCGTTGGTTTAAGTGATTAAGGTGGTATGCAGCGGCTTCGGTATTGCGTTGCTCACCCCTTAACAGGGCGTTATGCCCCTACAAGTCTAGATTTTTACTATCATTTGTGGTGAATGTTAGTAATAGGAAACAAAAATGAAAAAAAGAATACTCTTGTTGTCTGCCGTTCTATCAGCAATCGTTGGCTGTGCTGATTCTCATTCATTGAATGTAATTAAAACGGATAGCAATGTTCAGTTGAACGCTAGTAATGCAGTCTATATCGCCTTATCGCAAGATGGGCAGTATGGAAGTCATTATTACCCAGGTTCTGGGCAAATGGTTAGCCAAACCATAAAAGGTGAGCTTGTAGCAACGCTAAATAACGTTGTTATTGCTAAAAAACCAGAAGACTACAACACTGCGTTAAACTTTGCGTCTTCACGAAAATTTGACTATTTGGTGTATCCAACAATTCTGCACTGGGAAGATCGAGCGACAGAATGGTCGGCAAAGTCTGACAAGGTAAAAGTAAAAATGGTTGTTGTGGATGTAAAAACTGGTTCTGTAGTTAAATCTGGAATTATCGAAGGTAAGAGTGGTTTAGCTACTTTTGGTGGGGATAAGCCGCAAGATTTACTACCTGAACCGACGAAAGAGTTCCTGTCCAGCATGCTTTAAGAGCACGGGCATAACAAAGCATTTAAGAGTGATTCGCAACGCTTGGCAGTTTCGCTTCGCTCAAGTTTAGCCAAGCGCCGCTCACACCTTAATGCGGCGTTATAAGCTGCTATCCAAGTCCAGCGAACTAGGTCGTTTATATGAAGCTGAACCAATACAAACTCTCTAATTTTTAGTATATTAAACACAGTTTAAATTTCTCAATAAATTTAGGAGCATGACTTGATTCCCGCTTTCGAACAGTCCGGTGTTCTACCCCCTTTTGTTGGCGATAGCCCTACTGTCCCAGCAAATCAAGCGCCGTATAAGGTGTCTTTGGCTGAGTTTGTCGATCATTTTTCTACCAGCCCTGAACGTATCGAGATCTTGATTGGTTTACTCAATTACCGTATTGAGCTTAAATCTAAAGGAATCGTGAGTGGTTTTCAGTGGGTAGATGGTAGTTTTGTTGAGGACGTAGAGACAATTAGAGGTCGTGCGCCCAATGATGTGGATCTCGTAACATTTGCAGAGCGACCTGCTGGCTTTAGCGAAATGGATTGGAGAGGTTTTGTTGCTCTAAATCAGGAACTATTTTCTACTCAACTTCTTAAATCCCAGTATAAATGTGATGCATACTACGTAGATCTAGCTATGCAACCTAAACTTCTAGTATCGAGAACTGCTTACTGGTTTGGATTGTTTTCGCATCAACGAGAAACGAGTTTATGGAAAGGTATGCTTCAAATTGACCTTTCATGTGACGAAGAACCATTATTGTCAGCGTTAATTCAAGGAGGTAACGATGCCTCGTAAGCTAAGATTAAATAGTTTAACTGCAGATAAATTTGCTGTTGAAAAGTTGCTACAAGAGTCTATCGAATATGGTGACTTCGTTGGAGAGCTTCAATACAAAGAGCGCTTAGACGAGTTAAATAAAGCAATCGAAGAGCTATCTACAGATGCGGCAACAAACGCTAGTGTAGCGTTATTCTTTGGTGGTGAGCCAGTTTTAGGTTCACATGGAATCTCTGCGAGCTTTGCAGGTAATGCATTAGAGAAATTTCAAAAACTTATAAATAAAACGTTCGCAAATAAAGAGAGTGGTTCTTTGGGTGAACGAGGTAAAGTTCCGTTGAAACGTAACTCTAATCTTATGGTTACTCAAGTTGTAAAAGGTTCCTTTGGTTTTGTACTTGATGAAGTTTCCGATCAAATCGAAATTACCGAGACAGCATTAAAAAGTACAGTTGAAGATGTGTTAGAAATGATTAATACGTCTGCTCAAAGCGATGAATCATTATTTGAAAGCATGATAGATAACCTTGATAAAAGAGTGCTTCAGTCTTTAAAAGAGTTCTTTGAGGTTTTAGATAAAGCAAAATCAACAATAAGAATAGTTGGTGATAGTAAAGAATATTGTTTGGATAAAAATCTAATTCATAGAGCTAGAAAAAGAGTTGAATCTACGGACATTACGGAACAAGATGAAGTTCTAACGATTATTTTATCTGGCTTTCTACCTGAGCATTGTAAGTTCGAAGCAAAATTAGAAGATGGCACTTTTATTTACGGAACAGTTTCTAAGTTTGCAGCCAAACAGTTCGTGCAAGATTATTACGGTGAAAAATTAGATGTATTAGTTCAACGAAAAACAATCAGACCTTTGAATGGGAGCGAAAGAGAACTACTTAAAATTAAGGAGTTTAAAGCAGCTCATAACAAAGCATTTAAGAGTGATTCGTAACGCGTGGCATTTTTGTTATGCGGTAGTTTTCGTGGTTAAGGCGCAATGCCGAAATGTCGGTATTGCGTTACTCACACCTTAATGCGGCGTTATACCACTACTGTTCAAAAAGCTTGCGTTCATACAAAATTTTATATATTCTTTACCTCAAAGTAAGAGAGGTAAAGAACATGACAAGCATTTCATTCGACACAATGATCGCCGAGAATTTCTCGCCTTTTGAAATTGTAGAAATGGACGTAAAAGGCAAACTTTTTACAATCATCAACTCCAAAATCCACCAGAAAGGCTGGAGCCAAAAAGAAGCCGCTGTGGCTCTTGAAATCACTCAGCCAAGGATTAGTAATCTTAAAAACCTTCATCACGATAAATTTTCAATCGAGGCTTTAATGAAGCTTGCAGATAAATTGGGTTGTGAAATTGAGGTTAGTACAAAGTCTGGGTTGACTATCGCAATTTCAGAATAAGTAAAAAAGAGGGAGCGTGCTCCCTCTTAAGATTAATGGATCCCTTGAGCCGATTTGAAATCTTTAAACCGTTGTTCAACGGTAGCTTTGATTTTGGGATCTTGACCATTTCTGGATTTAGTGGCAAAAGCCAAAACTTCGATGTGACCATCGACCAATGTTGTGTAGAACATACGACCCGCAGGACGACCTTTAACTTTGACCTCTACAACCGAAGTATGAACTGACTTGAACTTTTCGGTATCGAGGCTCGAATACTCACCTTTTTTAAGAGTTTCTTCAACATAAGTTCTGAAGGCTTTCTGGGCATCTTTTGGAAGCTTTGCGAACTCACGAGTCGCAGGTTTTGAAACATCAACATTAATTTTTGACATAAATTCTCCTTTATAGAATTAGTTTTTTGCCATAGGCACTCCTATGACGTGATTTGAAAGTTACAAAAAATTGCATAAGCTATTTCCTGTTTGTTAATGTGCAAAGTGCACGTTTAGGCATTAAGCCATCTGTTGCCTATATAGGCGCGGTGAATATAAACTATTTAAGTAAAGAATTCATCTACTTAATGAGTAAAAGTGGTATAACAATCTGTTTAAGAGTGATTCGCAACGCTTGGCATTTTTACCATGCGTTGGCTCTAGTGGTTAAGGTGGTATGCGGGAGCTTCGGTATTGCGTTGCTCACACCTTAACAGGGTGTTATATGTACGATGAGGATCGTCATTTGAAATTAGAAAAATATTTAGAAGATTTTGATAAATCTCATAAGCTTAGTGTTGATTGGGATATGGTACATCCGGATCTAATGACAATTAATCCTAATGGCAAACTTGAAAGCGAACAACTAGAAGATTTGGTGAATTCTGCATATTTGTATGCTGTTGATCATTTAGAAAAATCTGGAGTTACGCGTGAACGTATCCGCCTTTCATGTGCAACAATAAGCTATATTATTCATAAAAAACTAGAATTAGTGGGAATCAAATCAACTTTAACTACGGGCGACTATTATTTTGTAGACTCATATATGTATGAGACAACAGAAAAGTATTTAAGTGAAATGCTAAAAGACCCTTCTGGACATTGGCGTTTTCATGTTTGGCTCACATTAGAAAATGGTGTTTTGATAGATGCAACTAGAATGATCTATCACGAGAAAGAGCTATTTTTGCGTAAGCAAATAAATGGTGAGCCCTTAATTTGTCATTTATCTGAATTGCCCCCAGCTCTTTCGTATAAGCCAATGATTCTAGGGGATAAATATTTAAAAAAAGTAGAAGCTCTTACTATGAATAGAAACAGTTTTTGCTATTGTTTGTCCGAAAAGCGTTTCAAGCACTGTTGTGGTAGGGTTTAACTGTACATATAACAAACAATTTAAGAGTGATTCAGCACGCTTGGCATTTTTGGTTTGGATTGAGTTCAGTGTTTACGGTGGTCAAATTGAGTGTCGTGGTTGCGTGCTTCACACCTTAATTGGGCGTTAGGCTTATTCCGGAGGGATAGTGGAATATTCATTGAGACAAGCTGTAGATTCAGATGTCGACTTTCTTCTTAATCTGCGTGATATAACAATGGGTAAGTCCCTTAAAGATTGTGGTATGCCCAGAACGAAAGATGCGTATTTAAGTCGAATATTATACGAGTTTGAACATGCGAAAATTATTGAAGTTGAGGGCTCTTCGGCTGGTTTGTTCAAAGCAAAATTTAACGAAGGTTCCAACGAATGGTATCTTGTCCAAATTCAAATCCATCCAAACTACCAAAATCAAAAGATAGCAAGTTCTCTTATTTCAAGGTTAATCGATAAAGCCAACCTTACGGGCAGTACGGTTGGGCTTAGTGTATTAAAAACAAATCCCGCTAAACACTTGTATTCAAGGCTAGGTTTTGTAACGGTTGGTGAAAATGAGCTGGAGTATCTCATGCAGCATAAGCCTAACAAAGCGTTTAAGAGGGACTCCTAACGCTTGGCGGTTCTGGCTCAAAGTTCCGCTTAAGTGTATATGGCACAATGTTTAAGTTTAGGTGGTATCGCGTTATCGCCCCTTAACGCGGCGTTAAGCTGCTAATATTCAACAAATAAGTAAGGAATTAAATTGTTACTATATCACTTTACAGAAAAAAGGCTGATAGATCAGATTTTAAAAGACGGGATTAAAACTGGCGTAGTCCCGTACAACGATGGTACTGGCTTTAGCTTTGTATCCTTGACAGGGAGACTATCTCCTGAGGGGCATGGATTGCTCCAGGGTGAAAAGGTTACCGAATGTCATCCAGAGTTTAATTATGTGTCGAGTAAATTTCCTGATTTTGTTCAAAATGATGAAACTGTAAAATACATCCAACTTCCGGATAAAACGGAAGCAGTAATTGAGGTAAATATCCCTGATACGGACCCTAAGTTAATCACGCTTGAACAATTCATAGTTAATACCCTGAAGAAGCTTGGTTTAAACTCTAATATCGAAATCGTAACAAAGTTAAAAGCTGATTGTATCGTTACTGGTCGATTCCCTTTAGGGCAAGAGCACCTTACAAAAGAGGAAATTGCTGATTATACGCGGGAGGAGTTATCCAACCCCAGTGATGAAAGTCTTCAATGGTACTTCTACGAATCATGTATATCACCTAAGCAAATTAGTAGCGTTCGTTATAAAAATTCGTTGGGTCAATACGTATATACAGCTTAACAAAGCATTTAAGAGGGATTCTTAATCTTTATATAAGTTGTTGTTTTATAATGTGGTTTTTCTTTTTCTATTACTCTTGGGGGTACATTGAGGGGAACTGCAAAAAATAACTTTAAAACGAGACCTGAATCACGTGTTGTGTCAATAAGTTCGCAGTTGAATTCGGGTGTTATCTGAATACAGATCAATTTTCTGTATCATAGGTAATTTGTTAGCTCAGATAAATTACCTAATACAATTTGTTGGCCTTGAGGATTAGACTTCTGCGTGTGTATATCGATGCTATAAGCATCTAGCACATATCGTATTAATGATGCATTTGTAGCGATGCTAAGAACGCCGTCACTCATGGCATAGTCTTTTTCAATTACCTTTTTCTGTTTCTCGTTCAAACGCGGGTCAGGCACAATATCAACATTCACTTTAGTGATCCAAAGCTCGTCAGCGTGTTTGTCGTAAGTGGCTTGCTCGTTAATATCCGGTATCCCATGAATACGGCTTAACACAAAGTCGCGGAAGCCACCAGCATGTTCACAATAAGCGCGAACATGCCAGCGTAGTGGGGTACAAACTAAGGTATGAGGGGAAATTATGCGCCCCGAGCACTCACCATCTTTTAACGATGTGTAGCAAATATCGACACGTTTTTTCTCTCTGATGGCTTGAACTAACGGACGCAAAATTTCTGGTGATATGCTGCGTGTGACTGGGCGCACCATGGTTGTATTTTCAAAGCCCATATTGAGATCAGCAAATGTTACGGCCATATCTTCACTACGAGAAAGAATGTGCAGATACTCATCCGCATGACCGCTTGTTAACTTGGGAACAAAGCTATCGCTCGGCTTGTAGCCTTTAAGCCGTTTGTCGTAAATGAGGTTGCCAGGTGCGACATCAACTAAGTAAGTATTGATGTCTTTGGAGGCTTGCTGCCGACCAATGCCAAAGCTCTGTATTAAGTGGTTGGTATTTAATCTTCCTTCCCACAAAGCAATAATCTCAATCATTCTGTATCGAAACAGTAGATCCCAACGGATTGGCCACGCACTCATTCTAAGATTCCTGCCTAGTTACTCGACATGTTTATGTATTCAGTATTTACCTGTAGCTAATGACGTCATACTATGATCTGGTTAATAAAACATCAAGATCTGCGGGGGTAATAGTGTATGAACGTGTCGATAGAAGAGTTTACTCATTTTGATTTTCAGCTTGTTCCCGATCCTTCGCCCCTTGAGCTGGTAATTACAGAGTCGCTCAAAAGTCACATTGAAGTAAATGGCGTTAAATCTGGTGCTTTGCTCCCATTACCGTTTCAGACAGGAATCGGTAAAACTTACACGGCACTAAATTTCTTACTCCAGCAGATGTTAGAGCAAATACGAAGCGAGCTGAAAGAAGAAAATACCAGCAACAAATCCAAACGCTTACTGTATTACGTTACTGATTCAGTAGATAACGTGGTAAGCGCGAAAGCAGACTTGTTGAAGTTAATTGAAAAGCAGACTTGTTGAAGTTAATTGAAAAGCAGACAGTCAAGGGTGAGCCTCGCTTCACTTTAGAACAACAAGAGTACCTTAAAGCGCAAATAGTACACCTGCCCAACCAGTCAGAGCAGCTATTGCAATGTTCTGATACGGTATTGAATGAAGTGTTAACCGGATTTAACTTGGACGCTGAGCGTGATGTTCAAGCAGAGTGGAGTGCCATATCAGGTCTAAGACGCCATGCGAGTAATCCTGAAGTTAAAGTCTCTTTAAATAGGCAAGCTGGTTACTTCTACCGTAATTTAGTCGACCGCTTGCAAAAGAAACAAAAAGGGACCGATAGAGTATTGTTGAGCGGTTCGTTGCTAACATCCGTTGAAACACTATTACCGGGTGAAAAAATTCGTAATGGAAGTGCTCATGTTGTTTTCTTAACGACTAGCAAGTTTCTGAAAGGCTTCCACAATACTCGTTCGCGTTATAGCCCATTGCGCGATCTAAGTGGTGCTGTACTTATCATTGATGAAATTGACAAGCAGAATCAGGTCATCCTTTCTGAGTTGTGTAAGCAACAAGCGCAGGACTTAATTTGGGCGATCAGAACATTAAGAGCAAACTTTAGAGATCATCAACTTGAGAGCTCGCCTCGCTACGACAAAATTGAAAACTTATTTGAACCACTCCGTGAGCGACTTGAAGAGTTTGGCACCAAGTGGAATCTAGCGTTCGCGTTTAATACGGAAGGAGCTAACTTGAATGAGCGGCCTGTTAGCTTGTTTTCGGATAGAAGCTTCACGCATGTAAGTAGTGCCACTCATAAGCTGTCATTAAAATCAGATTTATTGAGACAGAAAAATCTCATATTCAGCGATGAGAAAGTAGAAGGCTCTCTCATTGAAAAAAACGGCCTTTTAACCCGCTTTGTCAATGAAGCCGATGTTATATATCAGTGGTTTCTTGGCACAATGCGTAAAGCCGTGTTTCAGTACTGGGAGAACGTTCGTGGCCTAGAAATCGAAGTACGCGAAAATAGAAGTCTAGAAGGAACGTTTCAAGAAGCTGTTCAATCCCTGCTTACTCACTTCAACTTACAAGAATTTGAGTCTGCAGTTTACGAGTCTTTCGATACGCGGGGGTTACGGCAATCTGCAGGTGGTAAAGCGAACAAGTTAAGTTCTAGCAAGAGTTACCATCATACCGGACTAAAACTTGTAGAGGTGGCTCATAATCAGGGGACTCGCGATACCGTAAATTGTAAAGCGTCATTCCTAAACACTTCACCATCGGGTGTCTTAGCGGATATGGTTGATGCAGGTGCCGTCATCCTCGGGATAAGTGCAACGGCGAGAGCAGACACCGTAATACATAACTTTGATTTTAAATACTTGAATGAGCGTTTGGGTAAAAAGCTTCTATCTTTGTCGAGAGAGCAAAAACAGCGGGTAAATGATTATTACCATAGTAGACGCAACTATAAAGATAACGGCGTGGTTTTAACGGTCAAATATCTCAATAGCCGAGATGCATTTCTTGATGCTTTGTTGGAAGAATATAAGCCGGAAGCTCGGTCAAGTCACTTTATCCTAAATCACTATCTGGGTATTGCTGGGTCAGAGCAGGCATTTGTTCGGAGCTGGCTGTCTAAGCTCTTAGCGAGTATTAAAGCGTTTATTTCAGTTCCTGATAATCGTTATATGCTGTCGCTGTTAAACCGTACTCTTGATACATCACGTCAGGATATTAATGATTTCATCCAGTTTTGCTGTGATAAATGGGCGATAGAATTTAATGTTCCAACCAAGACATTTTTTGGCGTGAACGCTGATTGGATGAGGTTAGTTGGCTATGATGAAATTTCCAATCACCTAAACACAGAAGCAGGGAAAGTCGTTGTATTCAGTACATATGCTTCAATGGGGGCTGGTAAAAACCCTGATTATGCAGTTAATTTAGCGTTGGAAGGTGGAAGCCTAATATCCGTTGCCGATGTCACTTATAGCACCCAGCAGCGAAGCGATATAGACAGTATATATCTTGAAAAACCTACTCAGCTAATGTTGTCAGATGATTATTCGCATACTGCTAACCAGCTTTGTCAGTTCCACCAAATCTTATCTTTGCAAGAGAACGGAGAGTTGTCGCCGAAAAGTGCTGAAAGCTGGTGTCGCCAGCAACTTATGGGCATGAGCAGAGAACGCTCTTTACAGCAATATTACCAAACAAGTGACTACCAAAGCGCGGTAAGGAAATACATTGAGCAAGCGGTAGGAAGAGCAGGGAGAACATCTCTGAAACGAAAACAAATTCTCTTGTTTGCTGATTCTGGTTTGAAAGAAATTCTGGCAGCAGAGAGTCGAGACCCAAGCTTGTTTTCGCACGAATATGTTGCTTTGGTTAATAAAGCGAAATCTACTGATAAGTCTATTGTTGATGATCGAGTTGTTCGTCGTTTATTTAATCTTGCGCAACGGAACAACAAAGACGGTATGCAATCAATCAAGGCTCTAGTTCGTCGTCTACATAATCAACCTGCATCTAAGAGTGATATCCAAGAGTGGCAAGACATTAGAACTCAGTTGCTTCGCTATCCGACGGTGGCCTATCAACCAGAGCGATTCAATCGATTGTACTTACAGTCGATGACCAAAGGGTATTACCGCTATCAAGGTAATTTAGATGGTGATCCGAATGCCTTCGAGTTCTTTAATAGAGTACCTTCTGGCGATATGGTCTCAGAGGAAGCGTGTAGCCTGGCTACGTTAGTACAGAACCAATACGTGAGGCCGTGGTTTGAACACAAAGGCTTTGCCTGTTCGTGGCAAAAAGAAGGTTACGTGATGACGCCAGTTATGTTCACCAACATTTATAAGGGAGCGTTGGGGGAACAAGCGGTAGAGGCAGTTTTAACAGCATTCAATTTTACCTTTGAAGAAGTTCCAAATTCTATTTACGAGCGATTTGACAACAGAGTCATATTTGCAGGGATTGAGCAACCGATCTGGCTAGACAGCAAATATTGGAAGCATGAAGGAAATGAAAGCAGCGAAGGCTACAGTTCGAAAATTTCATTGGTAGAAGAAGAGTTTGGACCTTCGAAGTTTATTTACGTGAATGCGTTGGGGGATGCCTCAAAGCCGATTAGATATTTGGACTCGTGCTTCGTAGAAACCTCACCACAGTTAGCTAAAGTTATTGAAATTCCGGCACTAATTGATGATAGCAATGCCGACACCAACCTAACCGCAGTACAGGAGTTGATAAAATGGTTACACAACAGCTAGAACCTTCCTCACACGGTCCTTTATCAACCTTAGTGGAACAAATATCCATTGACACTGATTGGGTTGATAGAAGCTTCGCGATTTACTGTGTCAGTTATAAAGGAATAGACTTCTCAGAACGACCTAAGCGTTTAGTAACATTAGCGTCTGAAATCTATAAGTCAGGAAGTGTTTATTGCTTAGTCAAAGGTGCCAATAAAGAAGCGTGTTATTGGGTGCTGTTACCACAGGACGCCAAATTAGACCTCAAAGACACGTCTTTGGCTATCAAACCAGTTAACGCTGCCGAGCTACCTACATGGCAATTGGCCCGTTTACTGATTAAAGCGATACCAAAAGTATTGAGTGGCACTACGCCAGAGATAAAGCGCTTTGAAAGTGAAGGTTTGTACTATCACGTTAAAAGTAAAAAGCTACCAAAAGGGCACTCTGGTTACGAATTAACGACTGTTGAAATCGACTTAGTGCCATGCGCAGCACTTGGATTCAAACAAGCACTGTCAATGAGTACCAAAACGTTTTCCCCTTTGTCTTGGTTTACGTTAGAGAACGGAGAGATACAAAAAAAGGCAAAGTTTGCTACACGTTATCAACTTGATGATGTGGGGATGTTGGTGAGCAAATCCATAAAAGGCGACTACATTAAGAAGCCTCTTTACTCTAATGCGAAGAATCGAGTTCAGGCGATTGATATTACCAAAGAGTCTTATAGCGGTTTTCAATTATCTAAGGTCGGTATTCTTGAACAGTTCATGCAAGACCTTAAGCAAGCTTATGGCGATTCAGTATCGATGAAGTTGCAGCGGATTCCCGGAGAAAAGCACAGATTTGTTTCAGATACAGTTGTCAAAAAACACTATGTAGGGTTGTTTGATGCGTTGAAAGAGCATCGTTTGGTGATTTGTGATTTAACAGAAAACCAAAACACTGATGCAGCATTGACATTGCTTCACGGTATCGAGCATTTGGACATAAATGCCGAGATAGCTGAAGTTCCGATTCGTGGTGCATTGAATATCCTAATTGTTGGTAATAAAGAGGCTTATAAGTCAGCAGAAGAAGACCCGTATCAGGTTTATCGCAAAAAATACCAAGACACGGTATTCCAAGCATGTTATCCCGAACGATTATGGGATCGCAGAGGACAACCAAATCGGCATGTGATGGAAGTATTGTTAAAAGAACTGCTTATCAAGTTAGAAGTCCATACAAGAAAGCATTTGATTGAATACCCAAGCAGCCCTGAAGGATGTGTATATTACATGCCTCAGCGACCGCAAGGCGAATTTTCAGAGGTTCGAGACGGGCCGTGGCCAGTGTATGCGTCTAAGTTAGTGGTTGATGAATGGCAATATACACAAGCGACTCAAGAGGAGCTTGAAGATATTGAACTCGATTTAGGTAATGATAAATGGCAAGTATTTCAAGGATTCCAACGTTACCCTTTTATTTATTGGCCGGAGACGGGGAACTATGCCATTTTTATTGACACTGGCATTCAAATGCTGCCGGAATTTGAAGCTGTTGCCGAGCGATTGCGTGAACTTAAAGAAGGCCGTTCACAAGATGTTCCTATTGCATTGTTGACTCAGTTCATTGAAGAAAACCCCGAGAGTAAAGTTGTAACCAAACTGAGAGTGATATTGTCAGAGTGGGATGATACGGCCCCTCTACCGTTTGATGAGTTTTCGACAATCGCATACAAAAGCAATGATGAAAAACAATTCTATGATTGGCTGCGCGAACAAGGATTCTTTTTTAAAACATCGATGAGAGGGCAAAGTGAGGGATTCTTTAATGCATCTTTAGGTTTCTTCTATAACCGAGAGCAGGGGATGTACTTTGCTGGTGGCAAAGGCAGCCCACAGAGCAAAATAGAAACTTTTAGCCATTTATACTTGATAAAGCATTCGTTTGATGAACTATCTGAAGAGGTAGAAAACTTGTTTGATGTTTATCACTTAAGGCATCGTCTACCAACCGTAACACCTTATCCATTTAAGCATCTACGTGAGTATGTTGAGATGCAGCGTTTTAAATCTTTATAGCAGATCAAACCAAGGAGCTAGTAGCGAGCAGAAACCAATGTTTTATTCGCTACTAGCGTCAAAAGCCAGTAAAATCTTGCCCAATTACCCCTATTGTTATTGTTTGAATTTCAAGCAACTATCGTTTTAAGAAGAATATTATGGACCACTCAGTACATAACAAACTCGTTTCATTTATTTGGTCGATTGCCGACGATT
Organism: Vibrio sp. S457-15; assembly: GCF_000960545.1. NCBI lineage: Bacteria > Pseudomonadati > Pseudomonadota > Gammaproteobacteria > Vibrionales > Vibrionaceae > Vibrio > Vibrio sp. S457-15. Next base: position 13,727 of record NZ_JYOQ01000119.1, read on the forward strand.
GTCTTCGTGATGTCTATGTTCGTGGTAAATACCGCGACGTTATCTTACCTATGGTGGTGCTGCGCCGTCTGGATACGCTTTTAGAACCATCAAAAGAAGCGGTATTGGAAGAGGTTCGATTCCAAAAAGAAGAGATGAATGAAACTGAGCTTGATGATGCCCCATTGTGCGCTGCATCAGGTTATGTGTTCTACAACACTTCCAAGTGGACTCTGCAAACGCTGTTTAACACTGCGACCAACAACCAACAGATTCTGCTGGCTAACTTCGAAGATTACTTAAACGGTTTTAGCGACAACGTAAAAGAGATTGTTGAGTGTTTTAACCTGAAAGCTCAAATCCGTCACATGGCGGGTAAAGACGTCCTGCTAGATGTAGTAGAGAAATTCGTATCGCCGTACATCAACCTAACACCAGAGGTTAAAGAAGATCCTGAGGGCAACAAACTGCCAGCGCTCAGCAACCTTGGTATGGGTTATGTATTTGAAGAATTGATCCGTAAATTTAACGAAGAGAACAACGAAGAGGCGGGTGAGCACTTTACTCCGCGTGAAGTAATCGAGCTGATGACACACCTAGTTTTCGATCCAATCAAAGATAACTTGCCACTTTCAATCACAGTCTACGACCCTGCTTGTGGTAGTGGCGGTATGCTGACAGAAACACAGAACTTTGTTGAAGAAAAATACCCTGCATCAAACCGTGATATCTACCTTTACGGTAAAGAAATCAACGATGAGACTTACGCTATCTGTAAGTCAGATATGATGATCAAAGGTAACAACCCAGAAAACATCCGTGTTGGCTCAACCCTCTCTACCGATGAGTTCTCATCTGAACGTTTCGATTTTATGCTATCTAACCCACCTTATGGTAAGAGTTGGGCGAGTGAACAAAAGCACATCAAAGACGGTAAAGAAGTCGTTGATAGTCGCTTTAAAGTGAAGCTAAAAGACTACTGGGGTGTTGAGTCAGAACAAGATGCGATTCCTCGTTCAAGTGACGGTCAGTTACTGTTCCTGATGGAAATGGTTACCAAAATGAAGTCGCCGCAAATTAGCCCATTAGGTTCACGCATTGCGTCTGTTCACAATGGATCAAGCTTGTTTACTGGTGATGCGGGTAGTGGTGAAAGCAACATTCGTCGCTTCATTATTGAAAATGACATGCTGGATGCGATAGTTCAGTTGCCAAATAACCTGTTCTACAACACGGGTATTACCACGTATATCTGGCTTCTAAATAACAACAAGCCTGAAACCCGCCAAGGTAAGGTTCAGTTGATTGATGCTAGCTTACTGTTCCGCAAACTGCGTAAGAACTTGGGTAATAAAAACTGCGAATTTTCGCCAGAGCACATTGCGGAAATTGTCTCGACTTATCTAGATAACCAATCTGTTGAACGTGCTATTGATGAGAAAGGCGATTCGGTGGGTATTGCTGCACAAGTCTTCAAGAACCAAGATTTTGGTTACTACAAAGTGAATATTGAGCGCCCAGATCGCCGCAGTGCTCAATTCCGCGCTGACCTGATTGAGCCATTACGTTTTGAAAAATCACTACGTGAAGTGATGGAGTACTTGTACGCCGAACATGGCGAAAATGTCTATGAAGCAGGTTTTGTTAAAGGGATTGAAAAAGAGATCACCAAGTGGTGTGAAGAAAACGATATCAGCCTAAACAAAGCAGCGAAAACCAAATTGCTGGATACGAAAAACTGGATTAAACAGCGCACACTGGTTAATGCAGCGAGTCAATTACATAGCAAGATTGGTGATGAAGTTTACAACGACTTTAATCAGTTCAAACAATTAGTAGATGCAGAGCTTAAATCACTAGGGCTTAAACTCGCGGCAACTGAGAAAAAAGCCATTGTTGATGCGGTAAGCTGGTATGACGAAAACGCAGAAAAAGTCATCAAGAAAATCGCCAAGTTTAAGCAAGACAAGTTAGATGACTTGCTAGAAAACTACGAATGCGAGCCGCAAGACCTGCCCGATTTTGGTTACTACCCAACGGGCAACCACAACGAGTTCGTGACTTATGAATCAAGCTCAGATCTGCGTGACAGCGAATCTGTGCCGCTTGAACAAAGTATTTATCAATACTTCCTTGATGAAGTAAAGCCACATGTCGATGAAGCTTGGGTAAACCTTGAATCCGTCAAGATTGGTTATGAGATCAGCTTTAACAAATACTTCTACCGCCACAAGCCACTGCGTTCAATGGATGAAGTGGCGAACGACATCATTGCGCTAGAGCAAAAAGCGGAAGGCTTAATTGCTGACATTTTGGGCATCTCTGTGGCTAAGGTTAATGGGTGAGCGAATGACCGATACTATGATCACCCAGATGCCAAAGTATGAGTCAATGCAGGACTCAGGTTTCGAGTGGATTGGAGACATTCCGTCTAGCTGGAATCTTCTTTCAGTAAAGCAAATTTACCGTTTGGTTATGGAAGAGTCGGGTAAGAACCATAATTTGGAATTACTATCTGTATATTCTGATATAGGTGTTCGGCCGAGGGCTGAACTGGAAGAGAAAGGGAACAAAGCATCAAGTACAGATGGATATTGGTTAGTTAGGAAAGGCGATTTCGTCGTTAATAAGCTTTTGGCTTGGATGGGGGGATTGGGTTTATCGGAATACGATGGTGTTACAAGCCCCGCTTATGACGTTTTAAGACCAAGAAAGGAAATATGTGGAAGTTACTTCAACTATTTGTTTCGTAGTCCAGCATGTACCTCTGAACTGAAAAAACATTCAAGAGGCATAATGGATATGCGACTTCGATTGTATTTTGATAAGTTCGGTGTGGTAAAAGTCCCTTTCCCGTCTCTGAAAGAGCAAAAGGCTATTTCTAACTTTCTTGATAAAAGAACATCGCAAATCGATGAAGCGATCGCTATCAAACAAAAGCAAATTGAGCTGCTAAAAGAACGTAAGCAAATCATCATCCAGCAAGCGGTGACGCAAGGCTTGAACCCTGATGCACCGATGAAAGACTCTGGGGTGGATTGGATTGGTGAAGTCCCTGAGCACTGGGAAGTTAAGAAGCTAAAAAATATATGTAGAACTTTCGGAAGAATTGGATTTAGAGGATATAGCACATCAGACTTGGTTGATAAAGATGAAGGGGCTATCACGATAAGCCCCTCCAACATTAACGAAGATACAATGAGCTTTCAAAAGTGCAGCTTCCTGTCATGGGAGAAATATCATGAATCTCCTGAAATAAAAGTTAACAATGAAGATATTCTTATAGTTAAAACGGGTTCAAGCTTTGGAAAAGTTGGTTATGTAGAAAGTTTGCCTAATGAAGCAACAATAAACCCACAGCTGTTGGTATTTAAGGATATATCAATAAACAATAAGTATTTATATTTTACGATGAAATCTTCATTAATTACTGTGCCAATCAATCAAGAAATTATCGGGAGTACAATTCCTACAATATCTGAAAGCAAAATCCTGAACTTTAAAATCTTACTTCCTGATGAAGCTGAGCAAAGGGAGATCGTATCGCATATTGAAAGCGAGCATGACAACCTAAACTCTCTTATACAAGCGCAAGTTCAACAGATTGAAACCCTAAAAGAATACAAAACGACCCTCATCAACAGCGCAGTAACCGGCAAAATCAAAGTGACGGAGCTGGCATAAATGGCGGTGGTTGTTGCCAGTTGCACACTGGATACGTTGTTCTCTGGTGTGCCGATTTTAGCTTCTGACGGTAAGGTTGAAAAAGACGTTCATGGGATGCTTGCCATCCCTGAATATCAGCGCCCTTATCGCTGGAATGAAGAGCAAATCACCCGCCTGTTGAAGGACTTTAAGCTTCATCAGCGAGATCTAGGTGGTAAGCCTGAAGCAGAACATTGCCCATTCTATTTGGGTAGTGTCATTTTGCATCAATACGGCGGCAAGCTGAATATTATCGATGGCCAGCAACGCCTGACCACAATGGCGTTGATTTCTCATTTAGCGGACAAACACTCCGACCTAAAGTTGGTTTATGAATCCCCAGAGAGCCAACAGCAAATCAAACACAACCTTGGTTGGTTGTATAAGCATGAAGCTTCTTTGGCTGATATCGATTTTGCGCAAATCAACATCACCTTGGTGGTAACAGACAGCGAAGATGAAGCCTATCGATTTTTTGAAACCCAAAACACCGGCGGGGTGCGTTTAGCTGGGCCAGATATTATTAAAGCGCACCATCTTCGAGCGGTTGATGAGAAAGACAAATCTGCGGTAAACACTTTTGCCACTCGTTGGGAAGCGCTGGGGGATTTAAACCCCGTGGTCGATATTTTGCTACGTGGTCGCTATTGGCAATATCTGAACTTCCGAGACTACCCGCTGCACAACCAAACTCAGCAAGTGCGAAATAGTATTGTCACCGAACTGGCAGAGCACACAGGCAAAGGCGACGATATTGCCTTTGGTAGAATTGCTCGTACTTATATGCCCAACGGTGGAGAGAGCTTGGCACAGCCTCAAGTTGGCTATGAGTTGCGCCAGCCGCTAAACAGTGGCGCTAATACCATTCACTATCTGAAATATTTTGAGCAACTGCGCCAAACCTATTTATTGCATAACACAACGCAAGGTGAGCTTGCAGGCTTTTACGAGTTCTATCAAAAGCTGGTGTGTAAACTTGATGGCTGCGGTTACCTTAAACAGCTCTACGACGCTTGCCTGTTGCTCTACATCAGTCAGCATGGGCAGCAAAGCCTAGAGATAGCAGCGAAAAAGCTATTCCGCGTGGTTTACTCTCGACGTGTAGAGAACCAGAAAGCAGTAAAGGAGAAATCGGTTCCTGCTTTCGTAAAAGAAACTCCAGTGCTGGATTGGATTGCGATGAGCTATACCCCAGAGCAGTGTTTCGCACAGCTAGATGGTTTTAAGCTGTCGGTCGACAAAAGTGGCTTTGATAAAAACAGCGTTAAAAAACGTTTCGTCGAAAAAGTATCTCAATACTTTGGCCTTGATATAGATAAGCAAGATTATGCCAATCAATTTGGTCCTGCATTTAGCCAACACATCTTCGCGTTAGGAGCAAAACATGGGTGATCATTTATCAGTGCAAACTGAGCTTCTGACGCTCGAGAAAATCTACACCGACAACTACCAGTTTTCTATTCCTAGCTATCAGCGTCCTTATGTCTGGTCAGATGATGATGTCTTGCTGCTGTTTAGAGATATTAAAGAAGCGTGTCGGCTAAACGAGCCAAACTACTTTATCGGCACCATTCTGTCGTCTCGCATTGAACAGGATGGAGAGCGGATCTATGAGTTGATCGATGGTCAGCAACGCACCACCACATTAATGCTAATGACCATTGCTTTCAAATACGCTGGCATTAAATCCGATCTTGCAGGGCTTGCTGTTTATACATCGAGTGATGGTGAAGATAAGCCACGTCTCCAATTTTCAATTCGTGAGCAAGTTCAGCAGCTTTTAGGTGGCCTAGCGGGGCTTAAGGACTATCAAGTGCCGTCTAAGGAAACGATCGCCGACAACGCTTATTTGAAACAGATGGGCGTGGCGTTAGATGTATTGACCAAAGAGGTAGAGAAGCTCAAATCAGACGATGTGGTGAGCGCTGAAGCCATGGGGGAATATCTCTATCGCCAAGTTCAATGGGTGAACAATATTGTCCCAACACAAATGGACTTAAACCGATTGTTCGCCACCATGAACACCGCCGGTATTCAGTTAGAACAAGCGGATATTTTAAAGGCGAAGCTGTTCAAGCATATTCATACTAACAAAGCACAGTATGATGCAATGTGGGTGGCGTGTGAGCATCTGGAAAACTATTTTGAACGCAATGTGCGCAAAGTGTTTCCTAATGCGGATTGGTACCATATTGAACCCGAACATTTGGCGTCTTTTGATGCTGAACGCTTCGCTGCAAAAGATGAAACGTCAGAGACGTTGTCTGGATTGTCGATTGCTCAGTTAGCGTCACAAGTTAACGTCAGTTCAATTCCTGATAACACCGAGCAAGAGAAGTTTGAAATCTACGATTTGGACGTTGAAACAGTTTACTGCCGCCCAATCATCAAGTTCCCGCTGTTGTTGATTCACGCTTACCGAGTCTACTTAGCGCTTAATGGTCATAATGATATTGAGCCACGTCTGCATAGCGATCGCTTGTTGGAGATATTCGACCCACTTATCAACGGTGATGAGCAATCGGTAAAGCTGTTTATTGAAACGCTATGGCAGGTTCGCTACCAGTTTGACCGTTGGGTTGTAAAATGGGTTGAACGTGATGATGCGACAGATGCGCAGCTCGGCTTAACGTATCAATCTCGCAGCAAGTCGAATGACACTTACTACATCAACCGAACGCAGAAAGAGCTGACGGATATTGTGCTTTTGCAAAGTGTTCGCAACTTTACCGGTGAGCGCAGCGCCCAGTATTGGTTAACACCATTTCTTTCAGGCTTGATCCGTTCGAGTATCAAGCAAGACTCTGACGCGCTAGAGCTACTAGAAAACATTGACAACAAAATGTCATTGTCTGTTGATATTCAAAAAGAGGCCAGCTTTGCACTCGCTGAAGGCATAGAGCCAAACTGCCAGAGTTGGCAATCTCAATCGACATATTTTGCAAAGTCGTTAGGAACGAGTTTCGAGCACTACTGGTTTCAGAAGCTTGAATACTTAATTTGGAAGCAAATGAAGGCTTCAGAATCTTCGTTGTCTTCTGAAGAATTGAATAAGTTCAAAAAGTACCGAATCACATCCAAAAATTCAGTAGAACATGTTCATCCTCAAAATGATGAGTATAAGAGTGAATTAGCATATGAAACTTTAAACTCATTTGGTAATTTAGTACTACTTAGTCCCGGTGAAAACTCTTCTTACAGCAATCAAGATGTTGACAAAAAGCGTATTGATTTCGATAGGAAGTCCCATTTCGACGCACTCAAATTGAGAGAGATGTTTGCTGTAAAAGGTCAGGGGCTGTGGGGCAAACAGCAGATAGATAACCATCTAGAAGACATGATGGCAGTATTTGCTCAGCACTATAAACATCAATAAAAACTTCGAGTAATCAAACCAAACAACGTGGTATTTATGGTTAGTAAAACAAATGAACAGGCGCTAGAGGCCGCAATTGAAAAAGGTTTAGTAGGTATTTGTAAAGAAGAGTTAGCGCTGGGTGAAGCGCCTCTTAATTACAATAATGATCTTTATCTTATTGGCTCTCCAAGTGACTTTGACAAACAGTACGCTTTAGATACCCGTTTGTTTTGGCAGTTCCTCGAAGATACTCAAGCGAGTGAGTTAGAAAAACTTAAGCGCACCAGCCCTCACGATTGGCAGAGAAAAATCCTTGAGCGTTTTGATCGTATGATCAAGCGTCATGGTGTCTTGCGTTTGTTGAAAAAGGGGCTAGACGTTGATGATGCGTTTCTAACGTTAATGTATCCAGCGCCACTTGCCAGTAGTTCTGAGAAGGTAAAAAAAGATTTTTCTGCCAACCTGTTCAGTGTGACTCGCCAAGTTTGTTATTCCAATGCAAATCCATTGGAAGAGATCGATATGGTGCTTTTCATCAATGGTATTCCGCTGATTACTCTTGAGTTGAAAAACCAATGGACGGGACAAAATGCAGCTTATCATGGTCAGAAACAGTACCGAGATGATAGAGATGCGAATCAACCTTTGTTGAACTTTGCACGTTGCTTGGTTCATATGGCGGTTGATACTGATGAAGTCTATATGACGACCAAACTGGCAGGTAAAAAGACATTCTTCTTACCGTTCAATAAAGGCTTCAATCTAGGTAAAGGAAACCCCACTAACCCGCACGGCCACAAGACGGCTTACTTGTGGCAAGAGGTGTTCCGCAAAGAAAGCATCGCTAATATTATTCAGCACTTTGTTCGTCTTGATGGCAGCAGTAAAAAGCAGTTGGATAAACGAACTTTGTTCTTCCCTCGATACCACCAAATGGATGTCGTACGTCGCTTGGTTGATCATTGCTCAGTTAATGGTGTTGGGCAAACGTATTTGATACAGCACTCAGCGGGTTCAGGTAAGTCTAACTCAATTACATGGGCTGCGTATCAGCTCATCGAAACTTATCCTATTAGCGATGATCTACCAGGAAGTAGAGGGAAAGAAGTGCCTCTATTCGATTCGGTTATCGTCGTTACCGACCGCCGATTGCTTGATAAGCAGCTACGCGACAATATTAAAGAGTTCTCCGAAGTGAAGAACATTGTTGCACCAGCGTTCAAATCGTCTGAGCTAAAGTCTGCATTAGAGAGTGGCAAGAAAATTATCATTACCACCATTCAGAAGTTTCCGTTCATTATTGATGGTATTGCAGATTTAAGTGACAAGCGCTTTGCCGTCATTATTGATGAGGCTCACAGCTCTCAGTCAGGCTCCGCTCATGACAATATGAACCGTGCAATGGGCAAGAAGGAAGTGGAAGAGCTGGAAGATGCTCAGGACAAAATCCTACAGGCAATGCGCTCTCGTAAGATGCGTGGAAATGCCTCTTATTTTGCGTTCACCGCAACGCCTAAAAACACCACTCTAGAAAAGTTTGGTCAGCGACAAGCGGACGGAACTTACGCTCCTTTCCATTTGTATTCGATGAAACAAGCGATCGAAGAAGGCTTCATTCTCGATGTTATTGCCAACTACACGACTTATAAGAGTTATTACGAGATTGAAAAATCAATCCAAGATAACCCTGAGTTCGATAGTAAAAAAGCGCAGAAGCGTTTGCGAGCGTATGTAGAGGCAAGCCAAGAAACGATAGATACCAAAGCCGAGATTATGCTTGAACATTTTATCAAACATGTGATTAACGGTAAGAAGCTTAAAGGTAAAGGCAAAGGCATGGTGGTTACTCAAAATATTGAGTCAGCTATCCGCTACTATCGAGCGTTAACAAGGCAACTCGATAAGATGGGTAACCCATTTAAAGTCGCGATTGCCTTCTCTGGCACCAAAGAAGTTGATGGTATTGAATACACTGAAGCAGATCTTAATGGGTTCCCAGAAGGTGATACCAAAGATTACTTTGATGTGAACTACAAGCGTAAGGAGTCGGACTCCCCAATTCCTAAGCATGTAGATCAGGATGCTTTTCGTTTGTTGGTCGTGGCGAATAAGTATTTGACAGGTTTTGATCAACCGAAGCTTTGTGCCATGTATGTGGACAAGAAACTGGCGAGTGTACTGTGTGTGCAAGCGCTGTCTCGCTTGAACCGTTCAGCGCCAAAGTACGGTAAGAAAACGGAAGATCTGTTTGTGTTGGATTTCTTCAACTCAGTGGATGATATCAAAACCGCATTCGACCCTTTCTATACATCGACAACGCTTTCTGAAGCCACTGATGTCAATGTTCTTCATGAGCTAAAAGATGATATGGATGACACTGGTGTTTATGAGTGGTTTGAAGTTGAGGAGTTCAACAAGCGTTTCTTTGAAGGAAGAGATGCTCAGGACCTAAGCCCAATCATTGACATAGCAGCTGCGCGTTTTAACCACGAGTTAGAACTTGAGAACGAATTTAAAATTGATTTCAAAGTGAAAGCCAAGCAGTTTGTGAAAATCTACGGCCAGATGGCATCTATCATGCCTTATGAGGTCGTTCAGTGGGAAAAACTGTTCTGGTTCTTGAAATTTTTGATTCCCAAACTATGCGTCGAAGACCCAGATAAAGAAGCACTAGACTCGTTACTAGATTCAGTTGATTTGAGCTCTTATGGATTACAAAGGGTTAAGCTTAACCATTCCATCGAGCTAGATGACTCTGAAACTGAGTTAGATCCCCAAAACCCGAACCCTCGCGGAGCTCATGGTCCTGAAAGTGAAAAAGACCCGTTAGATGAGATCATCCAAATCTTTAACGAACGTTGGTTTCAAGGTTGGAGCGCAACCCCAGAAGAGCAGCGCGTTAAGTTTGTGAATATTGCTGAGAGCATCCGAAATCACCCAGATTTCGAAGCGAAATACCAAAACAACGCAGACCCTCATACGCGAGAGCTAGCGTTTGAGAAGATGTTGAAAGAAATCATGCTTCAACGCCGTAAAGACGAATTAGAGCTGTACAAGCTGTTTGCACAAGACCCTGCTTTTAAAGCATCTTGGACGCAAAGCATGCAGCGTATGGTTGGGATGTAAAAGTCCCAACACTAAAGAACATTTTTATTAAACAACTAATCTTGGAAATAATTTGAATGACCAATAGCCTTAATCTCTCCAGTTTATGGCCAGAGTTGAGCAGTCTAAATGTAATGCCACCTCAAACTCCTGAGCAATTGAGTGCTTTGTTTGTGGTTATTTTATGGGGTGTGGCTCTATTTTTTTTGATTTGGACAGTATCTGCTTTTGCTCGTGCGTGGCAACGAGTTGCTTGGTTGCATAAATCTTTGGGCGAGGCTGAGAAGTCGAGCCCTTCAGGTGTTCGAAGCGATTTGATTTCTAGAGCTGAAAAAAAGAAAAATTCCGTAGGGCATTTATGGCTAGAGTTTGACGAAACACTGCTCGAAGTAAAAGGTGCTGATGACGTTGTTCGATTGCATAACACATTTGATGCCGACTACTTCTTTAATAGTTCTAGTTTAGCTGGTGGTAGCACTGAAAACCGAATGATTGCGGCGGTTCCAGGTTTTTTAACGGCTCTGGGTGTTATTGGCACCTTTGTCGGTTTACAGCTAGGACTTTCAGATCTAAATATTGCGGGCAACGTTGATGTCAATGAGATGAAAAACGGCGTTGCTGGAGTTATAAATGGTGCAAAAATCGCATTTATGACATCGGTTTGGGGCGTCTTACTCAGTGTTGCATTCAACTTCATTGAGAAAATTCTTGAGCAAGTAATTAGAAAGAGAATTAAGTCTTTGCAAAACCGTATTGACAGGATGTTCCCTCGATTAAGTGCGGAATATCAACTGCAATCTATTGCAAATAACAGCCAGCAATCTCGAGAAAGCCTACAAGGACTTGCTGAGAAAATTGGCGAGAAAATGCAGGAGTCATTAGTTCAAGCAACGCAGGGTATTCAACAAGGTCTCGAGAGTAGTCTGGAAAAAATCATGGCTCCAGCTATCAATAAGCTTGTTGATGAGACGTCAGATGGTAACCAAAAAGCGCTTGAAAGCGTTCTTCAATCTTTCATGGACGGTTTTGGTCAACAAGGCGAGCAACAACGTGTCGCGATGGACTCTGCGTCTCAAAACGTAAATAAGACGCTAGAATCAATGAGCACTTCGATGGCTGCTTTCGTCAATAAGTTGGAAGTTCAGCAAAACGCATCTTCAGAAAGAGAGAAAGAACTTATCTCAACTATTTCAGTTCAAGTTTCTGAGCTAGTTACTCAGGGTAATGAGCAGAAGCGTGTTCTAACAGGGTTTGTAGAAAAACAAGTCTCTGAGTTAGGTGAGCAGCTTACTAAAAGAGAATCAGCTGCTTCTGAACGTGAACAGAAATTGGCTTCCTCAATGGAAAGTACGATTAAAGATTTAGTAGAAAATGTTTCAGCACAAAGCCAAGTGTTGACCGATTTTGTTCAGAATCAAGTTGGCCAACTTACCCAAACGTTCTCTGAACGAGATGGGATGGCAAGTCAGATGGAAAAAGAGCGTAATGATATATTTGTGAATCAAACGCAGGCGATGAAAGCTGGAACGGATGAGCTTCTTGCTCAAGTGAAAGCGGCGACTGAATCACAACAAATCACATCTAATAATATTATTGAGCAAGGTAAACAATTACAAAATAGTATCGATTCATCTGTTTCGGCATCTGCTCGAGCTACTGAGAGTATGCAGCAGTCGGCGAGTGAGTTACGAGTTGCCGCTGATAGTATGAATGTGTTCGGTTCCAACATCAAAGAGGCGGGCAACAAACTATCTGGTGCTGTTACTGAAGCGGTTAACAGCACGAAGGATTTAGCGGAGCAAAACCAGCTAGGCGCAGTGAAAATTCAAGCGTTGAGGGAGCAGTTGCTGGAAGATACAAGTAAGTTTAGCGCGATTACAGATCAGATAAACAATATGCTGATTAGTGCAGAGCAGTCGTTTAGCACGCTTCGCACTACCCAAAATGAGTTCCTTGCAGAACAAAAAGGTAATCTAAACGAACTCACTTCAGAAATGAAGCGTAATGTAAAAGAGTTGACGGAGCAAATGGCTCAACTGCTTGAAGATTATGCAGAGCAAGCCAACGGACAAACCGCCGAGCACCTCAAAGTTTGGGCCAATAGTAGTACACAGTATGCAGAGAGCATGAATACAGCAGTTAGAGCTATTTCTAGTGTTGTCGATGAAATTCAAGATAAAGTGAGCCAACATGCGTAGAGGTATTCGTTCGCATACACAAAACTCAGTAGATGAAGAAAATCCCTACTGGGTTTCATTTTCCGATCTAATGTCTGCTTTGCTTGTTATATTTATACTTGCAGCTGTTGCTCTGATTATTGAATTAACTCAAAAGACCAATGATGTCGAAGCTGGTATCGAAGAGCTTAAGCAAGCTGAGTTAGCAAGAAAGAATATAATTTATGATGTTCGAGACGAACTGGCTAAAAGAAACGTAATTGTTGAAATTGCTGATAACGATACGGTAATTCGGATCCCAGAAAGCACACTTACGTTTGCATCAGGTAAATCATCAATTCCGAACGATGCAACCATACAGCAAGCAGTTAAGGACATAGGTGTTGTTCTTCATTCTGCAATTCAGAAGAAAGACCGTTTTCAATATCTCGATACCGTTTTTATTGAGGGGCATACCGATAGCGATAGTATCCATTACAGAGGAAAAGGGAACTGGGGGTTATCTACTGATCGAGCAATATCTGTATGGAATGTCTGGCAAAATGAACTGAGCTTAACGCCTAAACTCGGTGACTTAGAAAACGCTTATCATGCAAAGCTGTTCTCTGTTAGTGGTTATGCAGCGACAAGACGTGCCAATCTACAAGAGTCGAATCAGCAAGAAAAGAGCCAGAATAGGCGTATTGATATTCGATTTACAGTTAAGAAACCATCTATTGCTGAGCTCGAGAGGATTGTTGCACAGTGAGTTTAAATATAAAAAAGCTCAAAGTTAGTTTGCCAGCCAATCCTTTTGGTCAAGCCATCAAGGACTTTGCACATCTATCGAATCAGCTAGAGGTGCTTTCTAAGAGTGCCGGTATTGAAAACAATAAGTTCCGAACTGCGTATGGAGAAGTATGTAATGCGCTTGCCTCTAAGAAAAGAGTTGAGGACGTTATAGATAGCTCTGTACACGTTCGCGCCTTAGCTCTCTCGCTACATACGGATGCGAAGAAAAATGTCAGCTTTACGCGTAGATTGCTTAATAAAATTACAGAAATTGTAAAAAAACCAAGCTCTTTAGTCATAGAGTCGTTTTATCAGCATTTCTTATCAGAGTATGACCGACTGGCAGACTTGGAAGCTACAGCAGACTGGTTGTTGGAGGCTAAAAGGCTGCGAGGCAATGATGAGCAGTTTGATGAAAATATATTGTCAACCAATGGCCCCAAGTGGCTTGCGGAAAGGGCGATTCAAAATAATGTCGATTTTGATCATTTACTTGCGGAGATGAAGCTGAAACGTTATGCAAATGGCAGATATTTAACGGCGGCTAAAGGCATCTACTATATTGAGCAGTTAAACACTATACCATTAGGCCAAGATCATCCTCTCCTAGAGGAGGTTCAAAAAACGGCGGTTTTTGATTCTCGATATGACTCTGAAAGTTTGTTAGGGCATCAAATTCTTAGAATTTTGATTGGCCGATCGATAGGTTCTCACATCAGTGAGCCTTGGATGAATGTGATCTTAGCGATTGGCGGTGACCCACGAGTACCAAGTTCAAATCCAAGATACATTAAGTGGTGGAAGGGTTTAGAACCAATTCTGATTCAAGCTGTTCGCGGATGGTTATCAAAACTGGATTTGAAGTTGTTTCTGGAAGCGTTGGAAGATTATTCCTACTCTTCAGCTAATTACGAGCTACAGAGAATGTACCCATCTAGGAAATGTTTCTTAGAGGGGATGTTCGATGCGGGGGTTATTTCAAATACACGACTTTATTTGAGTCAGGATGCTGCAAGGTATTTGAAGAGAAATTATGACCCTAAGCACTTGCCCAATTTCTCGACTGTTAAAGATGGTGATAAATCCATAATTTATGTGCAAATGAATGGTGCGCACATGGTAGAGGGAAGCCACAGTTGTTACTTGTGGCTGTACAAGCATTTAGATTCGTCAGTATGCGTATTTAATTATGACATTGTTAGGCCAACGTATTCTCAGCTAACCAGTGGGATCAATAATCAGATGACACGACTATCATCGGGAGCCGTAGCAAAAATAACGCATTCACCAATTGGCTACTCATGGCAGCGAAAAGCACTTACAGCACTTAGAGGTCTGGGAATTAAATTGACGCCTAAAGATGTGCTTTCAAATGAAGATTATATTGACTTTAAACAACGTTATGGGGTGAGAGAGTGGAGTTAACCTCTTTAATCAGTAAGTTCTTTTCTGGTCTAGATAAGACGTCTCAATTTGAGTTAGTCTGTGATGATAGTCTTGATTTCACAACCTCCAAGAAAACCCTAGAGAAAATTAAAGCTGGTAAAGCTGATGAGTGGATAACGGCGCAGTATGTTGCACTTAGAATGCTTGAAGAACAGGGGGATGTAAGCTCATTTCCAGATGGCTTTATTATGCCTGCCGATACAGCGGTAAGGCTCGACTCTGATTTGAGAATCTTGTTTGGTTTTCCTTCGGTTTGGCAAGGAACTATTGATGCAGATATTCAAGGAAAAGCTAGCACACCTACCTTTAAAGTTGACCTTTCGGTAACAACCAAACAGGGTCGAACAACGCTAAATTACACTGTGGATGGACCTTTCATTCGGTTTAGTCAAAATGAGCAGTACCTGTTAACGCCCGAGCAGTTTATGGCCTTTAACGCACATAAAGCCCATGGAAATTCTGCTCGGTCTGAATACGATAACTTACTTTACCTACACTCTTTACAAGAGGCTCAAAAGAGTGGTTGTAAGTTGAATCTAAAGCACTTTGAAAAGCTAAGAATTCTGACACCAAATAAAATCACAGTAGAAGCAGAACTGAATTCTCAAGGCGAGCTGATATTGACGCCAAACATGGGGCAAAGTGCGAGCCATGAGTCGATTCAAAAGGTTTTGGGGCAGTTGCAAAGCGACAACGCAGTTACTCTGAAAGTGGGTGATGAAATAGTCTTGTTTTCTGAAGAAAAGCTAATGGCTGTAAAAGAAGTTATTAGCAACAGGGTAATTCCCCAACAGCAAGTTAAAGCGTTCTTGGAAAACCCTACAGCCTATATTGATGCGAGCTTAGTCGATCTTGATTTAGGTTTTTCTATCAGAGTTCATGGTGCGACAGTTTTTAAACACGCTTATTTTGGAGAAACGGACGAGTCAGGCATAGATTGGTTCGGAGCCTCCTCTTCATCTGATGTGATTAATCCAATATCTAAGCTGGCTGATAGAATTCGCGATAAAACAACTCTTGAGGACGTAACTAAGAAGATTGAAGATGCTCAACAAACCGGAGCAACGGTTTTAGATTATGAAGGAAAATCATACGATATCAGTGAGCCTGTAGCTGTCGAGAAAGTTCTAAAAGAAATAGGTCACAAGATATCTAACCCTGATACAGATCTTTCTAGCCACGGAGAGGAAGAAGACGCCGAGACTGAATCAGAAAGCGCAGAAATACATGTTGTCGATATTGATCTAAATGATGAAGAGTTGTCTGAAAATTCTCCTAAAGTTGAACAACTGATTTCTGATATTTCCTGGGATGGTGAGTTAAATTGGGAAAACCACAAGCGGACACCTTTTCCACATCAGGATATTGGTGTTCGTTGGATTTTAGGCGTTGAGCAAAAAACCTTATCAGACTCGAAAATTAGTGGAGCTTTGCTTGCTGATGACATGGGGTTAGGTAAGACTTTTATGGCCCTCTCTGCGATCGAACATATTTATCAACGACAGAAAATTAGTGGTGAAACGAAGAAACCTGCGCTGATAGTCGCTCCTTTGAGTTTATTGGAAAACTGGCAGGATGAGGTAGATAAAACCTTTAAACACTTACCATTCAAAGATGTGGTTATTTTGCAATCAGCCGCTGAGTTAAATGACTATCGCATGGGTGGCGTGGAGATTCGAAGCCAGAGCACATCTGATGATTGTTTAGAACCCAAGTATTCTTTGAAAGTAGGGAAACACTTTGGTCCAGGCCGTTTAGATCTACCAGAGCGATTGGTTATCACTACTTATCAAACCTTGCGCGATTACCAGTTCTCCATGTGTTTGATTGATTGGGGGATTGTGGTTTTCGATGAAGCC
The DNA here is from genome assembly GCF_000960545.1 of Vibrio sp. S457-15. NCBI lineage: Bacteria > Pseudomonadati > Pseudomonadota > Gammaproteobacteria > Vibrionales > Vibrionaceae > Vibrio > Vibrio sp. S457-15. Next base: position 30,127 of record NZ_JYOQ01000119.1, read on the forward strand.
CAGAATGTTAAAAACCCAAATGCACTTCAAACTCGTGCAGCGAAGGGTCTAAAAGCTGATTTCAAACTAGTGGCTACGGGGACGCCTGTAGAAAACAGCTTAGCCGATTTTTGGTGTTTAATGGATACAGCTTGCCCAGGCCATCTGGGTAGCTATCAAGAGTTTCGTGCTCGGTATATCTCACCAATTCTTAAAGCTGCCGGTGATGAAGTTGAAGAAATAAGAGCTAGGCTTGGAAGAGAACTTCGCATAGCGGTCGGGGCATTGATGTTGAGACGCGTTAAAGAGGACAACCTTAAAGGGTTACCTATAAAACATATGTATGCTGGCGGAGATTTTGAAAACTGGAAGTACTTAGAAGAACTTAAGTCGATAATGGTTGGCTACCAGAGAGATGTTTACGAAGGGACTATTAGTAATCAACTCGAGAATAAAGAGAGCCACGCACTTACCACTTTGATGAGGCTAAGAGATAGTTCGTTACATCCTAGGTTAAGTGATGGAGGTCGCCTTGATATTCCAAAAAATGCAAAATCAGCTAGGGCTTTATACGGAGAATCAGGAAAACTAGTTTCCTTACTTGAGACTTTAGATCGAGTACGAAGTAAACATGAAAAGTGCATTATTTTTGCGGTTAACAAACGACTGCAAAGCTTCTTAAGCGTGACTTTGGGACAGATCTATAACTTAGGTCCGCTTTCAGTAATTAATGGTGATGCGAAAGCCGTAGCAAAGCGTAAATCTGCCCCAACTCGAAAATCAATGATTTCAGACTTTGAAGCAAAAGAAGGCTTTAATTTAATTGTAATGTCTCCAGTCGCGGCTGGTGTCGGTTTAACTGTGGTCGGTGCGAATCATGTGGTTCATTTAGAGCGGCACTGGAACCCGGCTAAAGAAGCTCAAGCGACGGATAGGGTTTATCGTATCGGGCAAGAAAAAGATGTACATATCTATATCCCGCTTTTACATCATCCCGAATTTGAATCGTTTGACGTAAATCTACATAGGCTACTTACCCAAAAAACGTTGCTGAAGGATGCTGTTGTTACACCAGAAGATGTGGTTCCACAGCCAGCAGGTGTTGGGGGAGTAGTTTCTGGTGATTTGATTGATAAACGTATTACAGCGGCAGAACTTGATAAGTTAAGTTGGCAGCAATTTGAAGCGTTATGTGTAGAATTGCTGGCAAAGATTACGGATAGTGAAAGTGCGTGGCTTACGAATAGTGGTGCTGATCATGGTGCTGACGGTGTGTTACTCAGTAATCGTGGCAACATTCTAGTGCAAGCTAAGTTTACGCAACGACAATATGATGGCTATAAAGGAATTCAGGAGATTCACTCTGCGAAACCTATTTATGAAGCAGCAATGAGAAGTTCTTTTGAGCGTTTGATTTTTGTTACCAATTCACCTTCGTTAGCTAAGCGAACTCATGAAATTGCTGCCACATGTGGTGTTGAAATTTTGGGCAGAACACAATTGTTGACTTACCTTGAAGAATATGAAATTACTCTGAAAGAAATATTATCGAGACTGGGCAAAGAAAGACTGAAAGTTTAGCCATTTTTGCCCATTGTCGTCTTTGGCGGATTTCTCTGTTTATAGACATCCAGTATGGTTGAAAGGATATCTATGGATCACACACTTAAATTGAGTTTAGCCCTGCTTAGCTGGGTGTTGTTACACGGTTAAAGTTGATTGAAGGTTTAACTCATTTTGTTTCTCGTGACTGTCCGCCATTTTCTGAATTATAGGCGTAACTGTCAGATTAGTGTCTTGATTAAATGCTTGTTCCAATATAGTGATTAAAAGGTGGTAGAATAGTGTGCTCATTGTCCCAGCAGCACTGTAAATCCCCCGTTCACACTCATAAATAGCTCTAACGATAGCTTTGTCACGAGTTGAACGAATACGCTTTGCATACTCAAACCAGTATTCCACTTCAGCTTCCATTGCCGCTTCTTGGCTTCGAGCAAATGAAAAGAGGAGGGAACGGTATTGCTGATGCTCGTATGCTTCAATGTCCACTTTGAGTTTGTCTGCGTGCTTAATCGCCATGCTACGAATTTCGTTAAAATGAGCCTTAGCTTGTGCAATCTTTGCTTGGTGCCTATTGTAATTCTCGATGAGTAGGGCATCGGCATACACCACACCATTTTTGATTAGCTTACCTAGTGTATATTTATTGCCACTGCGTAGAGACGAGCCTGTAAAACGATACTGATGGAATCGATAAGCGATGCCTTTGAATCGAGTATTTGTGTCGTCAGAAATTAGCTCAATTTCAATGCCTTGTTTGAGCAATACCATTTCAAACTGAGCCAACGAACAAGCAGAAGGGAGAGTACGAATCGCCGCATCCACTTTTCTTCTCATCATACGAATCACCGTTTTCTCTTTTTCGCCTTGTACATCAGAGTCGTAACTTGAGTGCAGCTTCCCTGAGCTTTGCACGGTTTGTAACCCTAGCGTAACTTCTTGCTCCCTCATAATTTCTTGCGCTTTGAGGTGTGATTGCCAGTTCGAAATGATTTTACCTGTCAGCAAATCGGTTGTTGAAACGATAATGTGAACATGCTCATTGTCTGTGTCTGAGTGTTTAAAAGCGATATAACGAGCATGCTCATACCCTAAATGATTCATCAGCTTTTTGATCGTGTTTCGCCATTGGGTTAGGGGTAACTGTTCCCCCTCTGCGAGGGAGACAACAAAATGGCGGAAGGGTTGTTTCGTATTAGGGTTAGCTAGGTGAGCGCTTTGCAGTTCAGCAATCGCACGGCTCCAATCAATGTCTCGGGCATCTTGGTTTCTTGCATTCAGGGGAACTGAAGCGATTTCATTGGCGCAGATAAACTGCGATGTTCCCCCGAGTTCGTCACCCTTGGAGTGACTTGATGAATACTCGATCAGCAGTGTGACATCGTCACTTTGCTTGGCACTATATCGAACTAATTGCGTGGCATCATGCACCGTCTGTTTATCATTCTTACATTGTAATTCCTCAAATATCATTACTGGCGTTCTCCACTTCTAGCTTGCTGCGGTAAAGCTCACGCAATGTACGGCTGTCTAAAAATTGCATGGCCAACAGCTCGGCGGTTTGAGAATTATGAGCGTCGATAGCTAGATTTCGGGTGAGTTGTAAATTCTGTTTTAGTTCATACAGAGCATCACCCAGTTGACAGGCTATTTCGTGGTCGTACGCAGGGTTACCTTCGTCAATGAGTGACTCCATCACTGTGGCGATGCGCTTTGTTTGCTTAAAGTACTCTGTGATTTCATCACTGCGTTGAGGTTTGACTGTGAGTTTTTTGGGTTATGACCTCTCTCAGGAACCGACTCACTGATTTATAATTATAGCTGTGCATGACCTCAAGTAACTGCTGGTATTCGCTTTCAGTGAGATTGGTTTTCACTGCTTTGCAATACAGCTCTTTGTCACTTTTTCGTCGTTTTTTAAAATTCGCCTGAACGATACGAATTAACTTGCGTGCATTCATCAGTTCATTTTTATCGGCGTCATTGGGATGTTGGTGGAGATATAAAGCGTGAGAAAGCTCTGAAATAAAGGTTTGGTGTGAAGCGATGGCTACCCCAGATTCAATCGGCGAGGGTAACAGTCCTGCGAGTAGTGTAGTCAACTCCTCTGCTGAGTAGCTGTGACTTTCAATGAATGCCGACAGTATTTGTTTATGTTTTCTAGATGTGCAGCGAATGACAGTTGCTGCGACTGTATTTATATTAATGTCCATTTTTTTAATTCTCTATTTATTATTTTAATTATTTAGAGTGTTTTGTGTTTTCAAGCGATAACGCCGAAGGCTGTTAGCGCAACCTCGCGCAGTGAGGCATGCTTTCGTTTGTTTTTATTTGGAACAAATAAGAACGTACGATATCAGCTTGTTACTGTTTTTGTTCTGAGTGTTTTTATTATAACGATATAATTAATGAGATTGAAAGTGTTTATTTTAATTTAAGTTAATTAGATATCATATGGCGGTTTGAATAACCTGTATTTACTGCGTAATATGACACGGAATTTGTTGAGTGCGACAGGGAAAGTGCGCGTTACGACATCGAAAATGCCGTTTTCGACAAAGAATTTGCGCCGCACTATCATTGTGTCTCTGGTGCTTTCAGTCGCTTTCAGGCCGTCTCACTGGAACTGAGTAAGTAGTTGTCGGGGCGGATATTACATAGATTAAGCTTAGTTTTATGGGGCGTAAAAATAAACGAGAGGGGTGATTATTGAATGAAATGAATTAATAGAGAGGTTGTGCTAATACTTATCTATTCTTGATTGCTATGGCAGGCTATATCGATATGATATTTAATATATGAGGTTTATATATTTTGCCTTCCGTGAAATATATAAGGCATGTATATTTACTTTTGGTTAAATAAATACGAAAAAATGATTGATTTTCACTTTAAAACTCGAATATTATATTTTTAACGGCTCCTTGAGCCATAATAATAAAAATAAACGGAGGCGTCTCATGGCGCTTATACACCCAATTAATCAACTGAAAATAGAAAAAAAAGCTGACGTATTAAAACGCGTTGGTTTATCTCAAGCTACCTTACATCGCCGAATTAATGATGGCACATTTCCGCCCGCAGTACAACTGGGTCCAAAGGCTGTGGGCTTCATGTCGCATGAAGTCGATGCGTTTCTTATTGCCTGTGCAATAGGAGAAGACAAAAAACGTGTGGTCGCTGAGCTGCTTGCTCAGCGTCAGACGCTCAAACAGGCGAATCCGCTCCTGCAATATATGAACTTTCAGTAAGAGGCCATCGAGCTCTGCGCTAAAGCGCAGAGCTTAATTCAGAAATTGAACGCCTATTCATTTCAAGACAGTAAAGGCGTTTCTACGACTCTCTAATGATAGGTGTCTTATCTATACCTGATTAAAAACAATAATAAAAATAGGAATTAATATATGACTTATCGAATTACCAGTGAATTGACCATAAGTGGCGATTCAGAGAAGTGCAAAGCACTGTACCTTAATATTGTTGACCACTTTGGTCAAATTGACTTCAACAACATTGTCCCGATGCCAGCGGCGATACGAAACGCCACGGATTACTTTATAAAAGAGCCGTGGATGATGCGCCATTGGGGGGCCTGCGATGTATTTGAATGCGGTGTGCCTTATCGATGCTTTAATCCATGGAAAGATGATTTTCCTGCAGATATGGGGGACTATATTAATTTGCTTCGGTTTCAGGAAGCATGCGAAGAAGGGACTCCGCATTTAGAACCAATCATATTCACCACCCTAAATACGTATCCTAAGGAGATAGTTTTTGCTTTGTCAGACCAAAACCCAGGGTTAACGTTTGACGTTCGTTTTTATGACGAGAGAGCAGTGTCAGTTTTGGGAAAACTATGCGCATCAGTTAGCGGGATTATTGCCATTTGAAGCGACGTTTTAAGCCATCGGTACACTATGTGATGTTGTTTGGCAGAGGTTTGAGAGCAACAAGTGCATCGTAGAGCGGTTTTTGGCATCGCTGTACACGCATCGACGAGAGAGTTTAAAAGCACAAATTGACAGCAAATCGAATGACGCTTTGGATCTAGGAATATTTGACGCATCTCAATTAATCTCTCCATCAAAACAAACGCTACTACAATTACCTCTAACCCCTAAAGGGGATAAAGTGCTAATATCCCCTATAGAGGATAACTTTTACATTGGAGGCAGATATGCTCATAACAAGTCCTATGCAACTGGGAATATACCTACGTGATGTACGCAGAACTCAAGGACGCAACCAGACTAAAGCCGGCGACATTGTTGGGTTAAAACAGACAACAGTATCAAAGCTTGAACGCGATCCGGCCTCTTCTAGCATCGAAAGTCTGATGCGCCTTCTGTCATCTCTCGACCTAGAGCTACATATTCAAGATAAAGCTGTAAGCCGACAAGAAGCAAAGCTTCGTGAGCCAGATGATTGGTAAAACGCTGTAAAACAAAGCCAACTTTATAATTAGGTTGTTCTCTCACAATCATCATCGAGTTAGCAAATCGATGAATGTGCGACCAGCTTATTTTTCCCCATTCCGAACGGGCAATTAGGAAGAAATCCTTCTAAGTTACGATACGACAGAATCGCTTGGTGATCACATGGCAGCACGATCTTCGCTAGCACGTCTTTGCCCCATTTCACGTTAAAGTATTTACTCAGTCCAGAGCAGGCTCGTAGTTTTTCCTTAGAATATGTAATGTGACCTGCCATAGATTCAGGCAATATCAATTTATAGGATCTCATCGTCATCCCAATCCCAGTCAATTTGGGAAATATCACGGGAGACTTTGTGTAAATACCACCAGATCAAACCGACAATAGAAAGGATTAAAACTATAAATAAAAGCATATCATACCCTTAGAACTTGCATGTGACGTAACTACAGGGCTTACCACGGCAATTGAGTGCCATCGTAGACAAAAAATGAACCTGAATGCTTAAGTTTTAAATTGTCGATAACATTAAGCATGCCTTTAACACTCTCTTCTACTGTTACCTTGCCATCCTTTCCGCCCATATCGGTTTGTACCCAACCAGGATGAATTGCCATAGTCTTCACTCCCACTTCGGATAGCTCACAAGCCAGAGATTTAATTATTTGGTTGAGGGCGGCTTTTGATGCGCGATAGCTGTATCGACCACCAGAGCGGTTGTCATCGATGCTAGCGAGTATTGAAGTCATCCCAATGATGGTTTTATCTTCACCCGCAAGAATGTTATTAAGCAAAGCCTGCGTGATTAACATGGGCGCAATGGTGTTGACGTTTAATACATTTATCCACTCCTTTTGCCCCATGTTGCCTAGGCTTTCACATTCATCTCCGCTCACTCCTGCGTTATGAATGAGTACATCAATGGCGATGTCCGCAAATTTTTCTGTCAAAGCGAGAATATGGGACTCGTTACTCACGTCGAGCGGATGAATACAAATGGTGGGATAAGTTTGTACCAAGAGACACAAAGCCTGAGCTGTATTGATGTCACGGCAGCATGCAATCACACGCCATCCACGCTGAGCGTATTGTTTAACAAGCTCTAGGCCCAAGCCTCGATTGGCGCCAGTGATAAAAACCGTTTTCATTGTGAGCTACCTAAGTTGATTATAAGTAAGAATTAGCTGGTCAATGCCGAGCCTTGACCAGCTTGTAACCATTGTCGTGATACTTACTTCACAAGTACGTTTGCTTCCGACAAATGAACTGCTGTACGTTTATCAAGACGTCCACTCATTCGAGTAAGAGCGAGCGCAACGATCACTATCACGGCTCCAATCCAAGGGGTATGCATTAAGCCCATTTCTGACACAATCATACCGCCGCCCCAAGAGCCAAGCGCAATACCCACGTTAAACGCCGCAATGTTTAGACCAGAAGCGACGTCTACCGCATCAGGAGTGTATTTTTCAGCCAGTTTAACCACATAGACTTGTAAGCCAGGAACATTACCGAATGCAAAGGCCCCCCAAACTAAAATGGTCGCTACTGCGGCGATAGGGTTAACGGCCGTAAAGTTAAATACAACTAATACGGTGGCGAGTCCCGCAAAAATAATTGTCAGCGCTTTAATTGGCCCCATCTTATCGGCCATTTTGCCGCCCCAAATATTACCAATCGCTACTGATACGCCGTATACCAACATAATTAGGCTGATTGCATTGGCGCTGAATCCTGTTTCCTGTTGCAAAATCGGCGCTAGGAAAGTGAAAGCGGTAAAGGTACCACCGTAGCCGAGTGCGGTAATTGCATACACCAGTAGTAACCTTGGTTGAGTGAGCACTTTTAGCTGCGATGACAGTTTCGCGGCAGCAGGCTGTTTTAGGTTGCTTGGCACTAAGAACGCACTACCAATCAGCGCAATCAGTCCCAATAGCGCTACAATCAAAAACGTCGATTGCCAACCAAAGGTTTGGCCGATGTAAGTACCGAGCGGCACGCCCGTTACTAATGCCACGGTTAATCCCGTGAACATAATCGCAATCGCGCTGGCTGCTTTTTCTTTGGGGACTAGGCTTGTTGCAATCGTAGAGCCGATAGAGAAAAAGACACCGTGAGCTAAACCAGTCAAAATGCGAGCAACGATAAGGGTGTTGTAACCAGGTGCTTGCCATGCCAATAAGTTGCCAATCACAAACAATGACATAACAGCAATGAGGACGTGCTTACGGTTCCACTTTCCCGTTAGTGCAGTTAAGACAGGTGCGCCAATCGCAACACCGAGTGCATAAAGGCTCACCAGCAGTCCTGCGGATGGCAGTGAGACGTTTAGGTCCGAAGCCATGGTCGGGAGCAACCCCACGATCACAAACTCCGTCGTTCCGATAGCAAAGGCGCTGAGCGTCAATGCAAGAAGTGCTAATGGCATATCATTTACTCTCTTTTATTAGGTTCTAGTAAACAGCAGCGAATGTACTTATCAACTTGTCGTGCTGCCGTGATTTGATGGAGGGATTTTGCGTGGAAATGTAGTTGCAAAAAATAGGTTATTTAACAAATGATATTTGCTATAAATGCAATAATTAAACGAAACTGTTGAGTAAATGGTAGGCAAGCATGCGCACGAAATCGGACGATTTAGAAATTCTACTTACTGTCGTTGATACTGGTGGATTTACTGCGGCGGCAGAAAGTCTCGATATACAGGTGGCACGCGTATCACGAGCGGTGAGTAAGGTAGAAAGCCAACTTGGCGTGACGATATTAAACCGAACCACAAGACGGATTGAATTAACGGATGAGGGGCGGCAATTCGTTGAGTCGGTAAGAATAGGGCTGATGCAGTTGCAGCAAGCGGAAGACGAGATCATATCCCGTGGGGAATTACCCAAAGGGCGGCTGCGTGTTGATGCCGCCAGTCCATTTGTGTTTCACCAGTTAGTTCCACTCGTTCAGCCATTTAATCAAGCCTATCCTGATATTGAGTTGGAGTTAACTTCTAATGAAGGTTTTGTTGATTTGCTAGAAAAGAAAACCGATATCGCTATTCGTATCGGTGCATTAAATGATTCAACTTTACATGCAAGGCCTCTTGGCCGAAGTTTACTTTACATTGTTGCTTCACCTGATTATTTATCAAAGCGCGGCTTTCCGAGTAAGAGCAGTGATTTGGAACATCACGATACCATCGGATTTTCAACACCAAAAACACTCAACGAATGGCCTCTGAAAGGATTTTCAGGGCTGACACCCACGCTGACCTCAAGTAACGGTGAAACGGTGAGACAGCTAGCATTGATGGGAAATGGAATCGCCTGCCTATCAGGCTTTATGGTGAAAAAAGATATTGCGGAAGGAAGATTAATTGCGTTGTTAGAAGGTGAAAAAACCGGCAACTCAGGCAGGGAGCAAATTAATGCCGTCTACTATAAGTCTTCTTCTGTTGCCAAGCGGATTTCTGCTTTTATCGATTTTATTCAGCCGAAACTGGATCTGTAAATCGTTCCAAGCGAGGCCGTTGCCGACCTCGCTTTTATATCGATTTTATTGTATCGGTTGACCAGTATGCAGCTCTAAGCCACCAGAAATAGGTAGGTTGATACCATTGCATGAGCTTGATGCATCAGAGGCCAAGAAGTACATTGCTTCAGCGACTTCCTCTGGCGTGCAGATCCTGCCTAGAGGGTTGGCCTGATTAAATGTGTCAATCACTTCTTTGGCGTTGGCAAGAAACATTGGAGTAGCGCAAGCGGCAGGACATACATTGTTTACTCTAATGTTATATTTTCCATAATCGAGTGCCATCGCTCGGACTAAGTTAACAACTGCTCCTTTTGCTGCATTGTAGGCTGCCATCTGATGATCCCCATTCAGCCCTGATACTGAAGCAGTATTTACAATAGTCCCTCCACCTTGTGCAATCATGTATGGCACAAAGTACTTACTCATCAAAAATATCGATTTCACATCAACATCAAACAATAAGTCCCAATCTGTCTCTGTTGTTTGATGTAGTTCACCACCACGCCAAACTCCAGCATTGTTGATCACGCTGTCAACTTGTCCAAAGTTGTCAATTGCAAACTCGGCGACCTGCGAGACCTGTGATGCTTGAGTGATATCACAACGTTGAAAATAAACCTCAGTAAAACCTTGGCTTTGAAGTTTCAAACATTGCTGTTGCCCGTGCTCCTCGTTGGTGTCTATCATCAGAACGCGCCAATGTTTTTCTAGAAACAACTTACTAGCCGCTAACCCCATGCCAGAAGCTGAGCCAGTAATCACTACCGTTTTCATCTGGATCTCCTTATTGACGAGCTGCAACTTGTGCAATGGCTTCATCGGCTTCAACGGTCGCTCCTGCAACCCCTATAGCGCCAATAACATTACCTTGTTCGTTACGGAGGATCACACCACCAAAGGAAATAAGTCCTCCATTCGTGGCTTCAAGTGTATAAATCGCACCTCCAGGTTGTGCGATCGCACCAAGTTCAGCACTATTGGTTTGGAAAAGCGCTGCTGTTCTGGCCTTTTTTATCGCCACATCAATCGCGCCGAGCAATGCATTATCCATGCGTTCAAAATGGACTAATAATCCAGCTTGATCAACAACACTGACACAGATGTTAAATTCTTGTTGTTTCGCTTGTTGTATAGCTATCGCAGTGATCTGTTTTGCTAAGTTGAGAGAAATCACAGGCGTCTCCTAATTATGATCGTGAATGACGCGATCAGTTTAATTAGATAAATCCTGGGGGGCATTCGAACCGTGTGAAAAGTAAGTAAGATTCGATAATGTCGAATCACCTCAGAAATACTTGAGCAAAATGACGCAATTTTGCCTCAGTGAGTTCATCAGCAGCACCACTTAAACCCGCAGCAGCGACAAGATCACCATTCATATAAAGAGGAATAGCCAAACAGTGCAGCCCAGGCTCTGCTTGCTCTAGATCCAATGAAAATCCTTGTTGGGAAATCTGCTCAATTTCCATCTCCAACCATGGTGTTAACTCACCTTGCATTCTTAGTATTCTTTTTAGTTGAGGGTTAAAAGAAACAAATATTTTCCCAATGGCAGAGTCAATTAAACTTTCTCGGCGTCCTCTTGGGCTGCGTATCGTCAAGGGATTATCTTTTTCTATTGCGTCGATATAAAGGTACTCATCAGCCCCACTTTGGATTGCGAGATAAGCTGTGTTATTGGAAAGCAGTGCCATTTTCTTTAAAAGTGGGTAAAAATGGCGACGAACAAGTTCGTCCCGTTGTTCGAGTGGCTTAGATAGCTCTCTCAGTCTTAAACCGAGTTGGTATGTTTGTTTGGTACGTTCTACATACCCTAGTATGACTAACGTTGCGAGCAGCCCATATACGGTTGTTTTCGCTAATTTTACTGATTGGGTAATGTCTTGCAGAGACAGTGGCGATTCTGCGAAAGAGAGTGTTTCTAAAATCATGAAACCGCGCTCCAACGACTGAATGGTTTTGCCCTTAGTATCCATATTTCTCCTTAACAACAGTGATAAGTGAAGGTGCCTATAACTCGTTTTAGACAAACATATTCGCCAATGTCCCATAACACAAGGCAATGGAAGCATGCTTTATAGTGAAGCTATATTCAGTTATCTCTTTTTCATTGATCCAAATTATTGCAATTTTAACAACTATCATTTGTCTTTGTTGCTATCAATGTAATGCGTTGAGTTTGTTAGTATCCCTCTCAAGAAATAAGAGGGCTTATTATGTCTAAATCACTTTTTCAACCTATCCAATTGGGGGCCTTGACACTCAAAAACCGCATCGTCATGCCACCGATGACACGCTCCAGAGCAACTCAACCTGGGGATGTCGCTAATGACATGATGGCGACGTATTACGCTCAGAGAGCCAGTGCAGGTTTAATTGTCTCCGAAGGAACACAAATTTCCCCAAATGCAAAAGGCTATGCGTGGACGCCAGGTATATACACACCTGAGCAGATTGAAGGCTGGCGTAAAGTAACTCAAGCAGTGCATGCAGAAAATGGCGCAATTTTTGCTCAGCTGTGGCATGTAGGTAGAGTCACTCACCCAGATAACATTGGTGGTGATCAACCGATTTCTTCATCAGCGTTAAAAGCGGAAAACGTAAAAGTATTCGTTGATAATGGCAGTGATGAACCTGGTTTTGTTGACGTCGTCCAGCCTAGAGCAATGACAAAAGCGGATATTCAACAAGTCATCGCAGATTATCGTCAAGCGGCATTGAATGCTGTTGAGGCAGGCTTTGATGGTATTGAACTGCATGCGGCGAATGGTTATTTGATCAACCAATTCATAGACTCCGAAGCTAACAGCCGTACCGATGAATACGGTGGTAGCCTGGAAAATCGTCTTCGTTTTCTTGATGAAGTTGTTGCAGCATTAGTTGAAGCGATTGGCGCTGACCGTGTTGGGGGGCGTCTGGCTCCTTTGACTACCTTAAATGGTACGGTAGATTCGAACCCTATCGAAACTTATACCGCTGCCGCTGCGGTACTAAATAAGCACGGTATCGTTTATCTGCATATCGCTGAAGTCGATTGGGATGACGCCCCTGATACGCCAGTTTCTTTCAAACGTGCCTTACGTGAGGCTTATCAAGGCATTTTGATTTACGCAGGTCGTTATAATGCGGAAAAAGCGGAGCAAGCCATTGATGACGGACTGGCTGATATGATCGGCTTTGGTCGCCCTTTTGTTGCGAATCCTGATCTTCCTGAACGTCTACTTCATGGTTACCCGTTCGCAGAGCACGATCCAAACACCTTGTTTGGTGGCGGTGAAAAAGGGCTTATTGATTACCCAACGTATAAAGCTTAAGGGGGAAGTATGTTTAAGGTATTTAAAGGTCACGGACTCGAGACTAGCAACCGTATCGCTATGGCGCCGATGACTCGTTCACGCACGTCTCAACCTGGTGATGTACCAAACGAGATGATGGCAACCTACTACCGTCAACGTGCTAGTGCTGGCTTGATTGTCACAGAAGGCGCACCTGTCTCAGCCGTTGGTCGGGGCTACTCTATGACGCCAGGCATTTACACAGAAGAACACATTGAAGGCTGGAAGAAAGTGACTCAGGCTGTTCATGAGGAAGGGGGGAAGATATTTATCCAACTCTGGCATGTTGGCCGTCGTAGTCATTCCGATATTTCAGGTTCACAACCCCTGGCACCATCAGCGATAAAGATTCCAGATCAGGTCTTCGGCCCATTACCTGAAGGCGGGTTTGGCATGGTGGAGACCCAGCAGCCAAAAACAATGAGTGCAGATGAAATCCAAGCAACCATTGCCGACTTTGTTCAAGCTGCAAGAAATGCTGTTGAAGCAGGGTTTGATGGTGTTGAAGTACATGCTGCGCATGGTTACTTGTTTGATACCTTTTTACGCTTAGAAAGCAACCAAAGAAGTGATCAATATGGTGGCAGCCAAGAGAATCGTATGCGCTTTCTGGTTGATACGTTACAAGCACTTACCGAGGAAATTGGTGGGGAAAGAGTAGCGGTTCGTCTGTCTCCTCATATCGGAGAGGGTTTTGCTGGGGATGATGTTGAAATTGTTCCACTAACGTTAGCATTGCTGGAAAAACTACAACTGATGAACCTTGCGTATGTGCATTTTTCAGAAAACATATCACGCTATGTAGAGGTGCTTGAAGAGTTTCGCCAGCAAGTACGCCGAATATACTCTAATCCAATCATGGTTGCAGGAAAGTTGACCAAGCAATCTGCCCAACAGTTGCTAGATAAGCAGTATGCTGATTTCGTTGCCTTTGGTACTCCTTTTGTAACGAATCCAGATTTAGTCGCCCGATTTGCTCATGATTTACCATTGGCCGAGTTTGATGCCGATGCTAGGTTAACCTTGTATGGAGGCGGAGCCGAAGGCTACACCGATTATCCAACTTATCAGGCCTAATACACTAGGTACCAAGGACGATAACTCTTTGGTGCCTAACCTTTTCATTAAGCGAGTGGAAGTGATATGGAACCCTATCGAATTTGGCAATATCAAACTGAGACACACAGTCTTGTTTTAGGTAAGGCTGAAATACCAGCTTTAGATGACAGCGAGATCTTAGTACAAAACAAAGCGATTGGTATTAACCCTGTCGATTGGAAATTTATTAAAGCCAACCCTTTAAATTGGCCGAATGGTCATGTTCCAGGTGTTGATGGTGCAGGCGTCGTCGTACAAGTAGGGTCTAAAGTTGACACAAGTTTGATTGGCCGTCGAGTGGCATATCATGGTTCACTAAATCGCCATGGTAGCTTCGCTGAATATACGGTTTTGAACGTTGAGCGAGTGATGGCACTGCCTGAGGGCCTATCTTTTGAACTTGCTGCGGCACTGCCTTGTCCGATGCTGACTGCATGGCAGGCATTTGAAAAAATTCCATTAACCCGACAAAGAGAAGTGCTTGTCGTTGGTTTTGGCGCGGTGAATAATTTGTTATCCCAGTTCCTTGTCAATGCTGGTTATGTGGTTGATGTTGTCTCAACTAGTCTGGGCGAAGAGCGAGCCAAAAGGTTAGGTATTCGCCAAGTTTATCGAGAGCAATCTCAAATCGACATGAAATACTTAGCCATTTTTGATGCGGTGAGTGGGGAAAATGCCGCCCATTTAGTGCCACTGTTAAGAGCGAATGGACATATTGTCTGCATTCAAGATCGTATTGCTAAACCCATTGACCCTCCATTTACACGCACTATTTCTTACCACGAAATAGCCCTTGGAGCGTTACATAATTTTGGTGATAAAGATGATTGGCATGCATTAATGCAAAATGGTGAAGCGCTGCTTGAGCGTATTTCAAAAGGCAGTTTTGACGTTAGTTTACCCGTATATTTTAAATTCGAACAGATGGCCGAAGCGTTGGAGCACAGCGAACTTATGAAAACAAAAACGGTCATCGCCTAGTCGTATTTTATATCCAAATAGCTTCACATTAAATGAAGCTATTTGACTAAAACTCATTCTCAATCGCTTAAAATCATGATTTCATAATCGGACTTTGAAAAATGAGCATTTTGATAAGCTCTAACAGCCGTTCTGTTGTCTTTGTGAACATATAGGCGCAGCTCTAAGCCATTTTGTTCTTTCATTTCATGTTTTACTGCATCCAAAAGCAATGACATATGACCCTTGCCTCGCTGTGATTTGGATAAGAACATGCTTTGAATCCACCAGTAATAACCAGCGTTCCAGTCGCTCCACTCGCGAACCGCAGAGACACTGCCTACGGGAGTGTTGCTCTCATCAGCTAAAACCCAATAGGTTGCAATTGTAGGGTCACGAAGCGCGACCAGAATGCCCTTTTCAAGTGTTTCTGGGATCTTAATGCTCCCCTCAGCCTCTCTTGCCTCTTCTGCAGTGAAGTTAATAAGGTAGGGTAAGTCATCTAAAACGGCTTTTCTTACTTTCATCATAGCCCTCAAATTTATCAGTGGTTTCTTTAGGTTATCAAAGAATAATTGCTTAGAACATACACGGTATGTTCGTTGTGACTAGGTGAGCATAGTAAGAGTACCGCTTAGAAAATAGTGTTTAAGCATAGATACCGAAATTCAGAAACGAAGGAATTTTCACGCCAATTAACTACCAATAATATGGATTGTCGATAGCGGGTAAGCATGTTGGTTTTCCCTCGATGTTAGGGACTGCTTTACTGACTAAAGATTGTGCAATCCAACCTTCAGGGTAGGACAAGTCTAGCGGTGCTTGAATTACGCCCTGACTGATTGGAGCGAATCCTATTTTTGAGTAAAAGTTGATATCCCCGTATGTAATGGCAACGGTGACGCCTTTTTCTTTCAGTGTCGCTAACCCAAATTTGATCAGTCCTTGACCTACACCTTGCCCATGACGATCTGTTGCAACTGCCACGGGGGCTAAAAGGAATATGTTTTCACCATTTGGAAACGATAGGCGAGAGAAAATGATGCTGCCAACAATGCGTTCACTTTCATCTTGAGCAATAAACACATAAAGATCCTCATCTTTGGTTGGTAAAGTGAGAAAGTCTTCTACGAGTTTCGCAATCAATGTACCTTCTTCTTTGCCTTCTGAATCCGAAAATGTGTCATTGAACAGTGTAATGATTTCTTGAGTTTGTTCTTGTTTGTACGAAGCGTATTTCATATCTATATCTCTAGTTTGCAAGTTTTAAAATAAAGTACTGATAGGTAAAATCTTTTGCAGCACTGCGCTCGTAAACTGAAATCTCTTTCTTAATGTCTAGTAACGCTTGCGACACGGGCATAACAGCTTGTAATTCCTCAACTCGGTCTTGAAGCGGTTGCCAGTAGTTTTGCCATGCATCGACGCCTAATGAGAAGTGTTCGATCACGTCGTAGCCATGCTTTTGGAACAGAGCGAGTCGTTTAGGTATCGATTGAATGTCTGGGTAGTCTGCCAGCCAATACTGTTTTGTCTCTTCGTCGGGAGAGTCAGTCAGCCACACCAAGTCACTCACCATCAAAACGCCATTATCTTTTAACAGCGGCTTCCATTGTTTTAGTGCGTTCTCCATTCCCATAATGTACACACAGCCTTCCGCCCAAATGGCATCAAAGCTCTTTGCCTGAAATGGCAGTTCCGTCATGGAGGCACAAACAGGAGAAATGCGCTCATGCAACTGTGCGTTTTGTATTTTTTTATCGAGCTGCTTAATGGCAACAGGCTCATTATCCACTGCTATTATGTGTGCGTTACTGTTGTCAGCTAGTAGTAACGTTGAGATGCCAGTGCCACAACCAATGTCTAAAATATCGGTCATTGTCTGAGGTGACATTAATGAAATCGCTTTTAAAGAGTCCTTGTGACTCCCTGGCCCCCATCTTTCTAATGTTGCATAGACCGTCATAAAGTCTTTCATGTAACTCTCGTGTTCGTTCATATCTTTTGATAGCCACTTCAATCTGAGCGCTTCTTTTTCACTGTAACCCTGCGTACATAACCAGTTGAAGTAAGCGCGAGGCGCACTTTGACTAAGAGAGTGGTGTAACTCTCTTTGTGGACGTTCCCCAAGTAATGCCAGTAGCAACTCGCGAGCCTGGACTTTTTTATCAATTTCATGGTTGAGTTGCGTCAGCCGATTTTCTAATAAGCTTCTACTTAACTTCGCGTCCAAGCATTGTTCGCACTCTTTCAATGAGAGTCCTGCGCTTTGAAGTTGCTGAATCAAAAACAGTCGTTGCAAATCGTTTTCGTTGTAATAGCGATATCCATTGTCAAGACGCTGACCGTTAATCAGCCCTAACTTCTCGTAATAGAGTAAGGTGGTGCGAGAGATGCCAGCCTTTGCTGCCAATTCCGAAATCAAGTACATGTGAGATTTGACCCAAGTGTTCTTAGTATTTGGATAGTATGAACTGTAGAGTATTAGACAGGTCAAGTAGACTTGTTCGAATTTTTCACCCACAGTGGCAGAAGTGAGATGATGGTGGTGAGGACTGCGGATGATTTTGAGATATTAGTCGGTAGCTAGTAGCCAGTTTTCAATACCAGAACTTATTTATGAATAGCTAAATTAGCAAACTCCCTAAAACAGAATTGTCCAAAAGAGAGTAAAACAGCTTTCTTAAAAGAAAGCTGTATATCTAGTTCTAATGTCATGTTTGAGATGTTCAAGGTGTCTAAGTTGGTATTCTGGTGTTACGCGTGTTTCTCTCAATCAGGGTTTTAAAATCAAGAATCTTCTTCTGATTTCTGAGCTTAGTTATGGCTTGAGCGTCATCGACGACACAAATCCCTGCTGCCGTGTTTTGACAAAATTTCGAAGCGAGGCAACGCACCTCTATGACGGCAGTTTTATCTCGGCGATGCGCTTGTAAAGTCAGGAGCGATTTCGGTTCGTCATACTCAATGAATTCGTAGTCTCGAAACAGTAAAGCAAAACTCACCGCCGCTGCTTCGGCGTCTGTAGCGGGAACGGTGGCGTAATGGCTTCGGGTGATAGGAACGGAGTGAATTGAGTAATCATCATTGAGTAACACCGATAAGTTTGGATGCATGTCAGCAATATGGCCTTGAATGTAGTCTCTGCGTATATCTTGATAAAATTTCTGGTATTGGAAGTACGAGAGCGTAATGCCGTGGCTAATATCCCAATTGTTATCTCGTAGTAAATCGCTAAAACAATAATCATCAATCTTCAGCAGTTGCTTGAAGTTGTCAAAACCACCCAACGTCCGTTGGATTTGTTTTTGGCTCACACCACGCTCGAGCAGGTCGGTTTCATTGAGATAAGGTTCACTGCGCAGAATCGTGGTGACCAGTTCAATTAGACCGATGTCCACGGCACTGATACCTTGCATCAGAAGCGGCGCAAAGTAGTCTGAATGGGAGTAAGCTAGGCCTTCATCGAGTGCAGAAATGACGCTGAGGCGTATAGGGTTAGTCATCATCATGGTTAAACTCCTAATTAAGAGAAAAGAGGACTTGTCAGTCTTGGAGTAGTGTCATAGCCTCGATAGGTCAGCCAGCGGAAGTAAAAACGAATGGCGTCAATACGCTGTTTTTGCTCTTTGTGGCATACGTTAGATTGTCGGAGTGACTCACGATATTGGCGAATGTCTCGCGTCTGTATGTATAGCCTTTCATTGCTGCTGGAGTGGTTGTCGTCAACGAAGCGTAAAAACTGATGAAGGTAATCTGCAATCTGATTGAGTCTGAATCGAGGTATTCCTGAATGCTCGCGCTCTTCCATCAATTCACTTAACCAGTTGAGGTATGGATAACGAATGTCCTCTTCTGCGTTGCACAAATCTAAAGAGGGCAAGGTTGGGAAATCGTCTGTTGACGGTTTGTGTTTGTAAGCACGAACCACAGGAAAATTTTTAGCCATTAAATGGATTTGCACTAATAATTGCTGACTCAATGACGGAGAGTCGGGAAGGTCATGGGGGTTGTTTTTGAAAAAGCACTTAGCTTGTAAGCGCACTGCTTTCGCTCTGCTTATTGCATGTTGTAGTTCATCTGTTTTCAGTGCCACAAAATAATGAGACCTAGTGTGGCCTGAGATTCTTAATGATAATGGCGGTGTGATTTTGACTTGATAAATGCCATGCTGATTGGTGGAAATATGATGGGCGCGAAGCTGACGGTGTTGTTTTACTCCGATGTTTCCGTTTTGACGGGGCAGGGCAAGACATCCTTTTCGACGTAAGCGGCGCAGTGCTTGCATTTCACTAAAGCGAGGATGTTCGCTGATGGGTTTTACCTCAAATTGGCTTAAGTGAGTTTGATGTAAGTTCGAATTTGGCATAGGCGTGATTCCTTCTTGGCTGAATTTAGGGTGCAAAAATCCGCACCCTTAAATCGTTAAGGCTGTAAAAATTGAGGGTTTTAGTTGAGTGTTAAGCTGTAAGTAGGGAAATGATTAGCTTAACGTTAAGTGACAAATGAATTATGCGATGAGCTTTTTTGGTTGACCATATTGCCCAGCAATTGAATAGTGCTTGCCCGTTGATTTAACAATGTACTCGCTCCAGCATTTGTGGATCTCATACCGTTCTTCGAGGTATTTTGCGCTATTGTACGAGGCACGAGTGGTATTGCTGTCCAGGTGAGCTAAGCACATCTCAATCGCATCCACTTTGAAATCCGTATTCTCATTCAGATAGGTACTCGCTATTCCTCTAAATCCATGACTCACTAATCGGCCTTTGAGTGTAGTCAGATTGAGTGATGAATTGACCGCATAAGGACTGATGTGCGGATGTTTGGTATTGGGTTTGTCTGATGGGAACACATGCACCTCATCACCAGATATCGGCTTCATTAATTCTAAAATGCCAAGGGTGTACTCGTTTAACGGAACAAGGTGCTCACGTACACATTTAGTATAGAAATTGGGTACTATCCAAAGCTTGTTCTCAAAATCAATGTCACACCAGCGCATAGATGCTAGTTCAAATGCACGTGTCATGGTGTGGAGTTGCATTTCAAAAGCGCATCGCGTCACGAGTTTCATGTTGTGGTTCGACATGATGCGCATGACGTCTTCTAGTTCATCTGGCGCAACAGACGGCATGTGAACCACCTTCGATTTCTCAAACTCGTCCTTTATGTCTGCTAAGCAATTGCTTGCAATGTAACGTCGATTGACAGCAAAACGCATCACTTGGTTGGCTAACGAACAAGCTCGTTTAACATTTTCAAGTTGCCCTTTGGCTTGAAGAGGGCTTATAACCTCGATCACCCCAGTTGTTGTAATGAAGCTGAGAGGCAAGTTACCTAGTCTAGGATACAAGTGTCGCTTGAAAAATAGCCGCTTACGATGAGAGGTTCTTACGTGTTCTTTTATGCGTTTTATCTCTTCTTCCCCAAAGTTTGTACCGTTTTTTTTGGCCTCTTTGCGAGCCTCTTCAAGAAGCACGTTACGCCTAGTTGTCTCTTTAGCTTCGTCTCGTTCAAGCATACGCTCTGCTACCACTTTAAACGTCAATCCGTTTTCGAGATCACGGTCCAGCTTTTGCTTTTCTCGATATACTTTAGGGTCGATGTTATTGGCCATTTGTATACGAAGCTCTTGGGCTGTTTTACGCACTTCTGCAAGTGTTACGTTTGGGTAAGATCCCAGCCCCATTTTTTTTCGCTTTTTCGTGATAAGGTCAGTGTAAATAAATTGCCAATTTTTTGAGCCGTTTTTTCGGACTCGAAGATAAAGATTGCCACCATCGGAAAGCGAGTATTCTTTATCACTTGATGCTGCATTTTTTACTTGTGTGTTACTTAATCTATTGATACCAGCCATGCTGTTATCCTCCATTTATTTGAGTGTTCCCCTTCAAGTTAACAACGGTTTTAGGGGGACGCAAGGGGGGGGGGCGGAGCTGTGAGATGTAGTGAGATGATGTGATGTTGAAAGAGATTTAAATTATTTTAAATCAATGACTTATAGTTAAATTTGGCGCTTGGTGAGATGGTGTGAAACGTAATTGGTAATTCTTAAGAGTGATTCCCAACGCTTGGCATTTTTCATTCCATCGTTGGGTTTTGTGTTTACGGTGGTATGGTTAGGTTCAGTGGTAGCGTTGCTCACACCTTAATGCGGCGTTATAGCTTAAGAAGAAAATGAGAAGTGAGGTTTGTATGAATAGCACCGATATAGAACAACTAAAAAGAAGAATGGAGATATTTTCAACACTATTAGATGTCGAGAAGTATATTGCCGATGGGATTATGAGCCGTTATAAAAATACTAAAACTCAGTTTGTTATTCATTGCTCTAAAGATGAACTACCGGAAGAGATTAATGCTCGGGCTAACAAGCTACAAGTTATATCAAACAAAGATAGGTCGACTACCTTGGTTTTGGGACTGAATTTAAAAGTCAGAAAATAGCGTGCGTTGGAAAAAAGCTATAACAAACTGTTTAAGAGTGATTCGCAACGCGTGGCATTTTTACTATGCGTTGCGGTTGGTGTTTAAGGTGGTATGCGGGAGCCTCGGCATTGCGTTGCTCACACCTTAACAGGGCGTTAGCCCACAGGCGTCAGAACTAGCGAAGGATTATGATGAAAGGTCAAATAGTAGAATGGAATGATGCTAAAGGTTATGGGTTTATTTCGTCTGTTGATGGAAATCTGAAGGTATTTTTCCATATTTCATCTATCACAAATCGCGGTTATCGCCCTAAAGTAAAAGATAGCGTTACTTTTGATATCGCAGAAGATAAAAAGGGACGCTTCAATGCTGAAAATGTGGTAGTGCAAGGCGTCAACGGGTTCCCTTATACAGTGCTATTTGGCTTTAGCTTCTTGGTTGCTGCAACAGCATCGATAGTAGTTTTTAACGGTGAAATACTACTAGTTCCTTTGTACTTGTGTTTGAGCATATTTACATACTTTATGTTTGCTTGGGATAAGCAAGCAGCACAGAATGGTAGTTGGAGAACGTCAGAAAGTACATTGCACATGCTGTCGTTGGTCGGTGGTTGGCCAGGAGCACTATTAGCTCAGTTTCAATTGCGACACAAATCAAGGAAGCAACCTTTTAAGTTTATCCTTTGGATTACGATTTTCATCAACATTGGTGGTTTTGTTTGGTTGTTTAGTGAATCAGGACAACATTTAACCCAGAGTATTTTAGGGGCGTTTTAATCAATAAAAACTCGTGAATTAATGTGGGCTAACAAAGCGTTTAAGGCAGATTCCCAACGCTTGGCGATTTCAGTTCAAAGTTTGGATTAAGTGTTTATGGCACAATAGGTTAGGTTCAGTGGTAGCGTTGCTCACTACTTAACGCGGCGTTAGCAGACAAAAGTAAATCAAGGAAGAGGGTACGTTATGTCTGATAAAGTAATTAAGTCTTCAACAGCTACAATTCAAGTCGGTGCGACTAAAGCTGATGGGAAATTAGAACTTACTAAGTCGGATTTAATTTTTATTCCGTACAACGAAAAGTTGGGTTTTGGTCCATATCAATTAAAGCGCCAAGACATTGCTGCCGTAGCTAAGTGCTTGGGCAAAGGTGGTGGTGTAATTCCAATCACTACGGATGCATTTCGTATAAAACTAGCCAACAATACGTGTTACGAGTTTATCGTAGCGAAGCCAGATCAATGGATAGAAGCACTCGGTGAAATTGTCAGCTAACAAACTGTTCAAGAGTGATTCGCAACGCGTGGCATTTTCACCATGCGTTGGTTTTAGTGTTTAAGGTGGTATGCGGTAACTTCGGTATTGCGTTGCTCACCCCTTAACAGGGCGTTAGGCTTTTGGAGAAATATTCAACATGGTTAAAAAGGGTATGCTTCTTCAGCTATTGGATGAACTCCGAAAGCTAGAGGAAAAAGGTTGTGAGTTTACCGCTAAAGAAGTGGCGGAATCAGTCGGGTACAGTGTTAGCTCTGTAAACAAGTACTTTAACGAAAAGCTCAAGGGCGAGTACATTGTTAAAGTGAGTCGTTCACTCTGGAAATGCAGCGGTATTAACAAACTCTCCAATGACGAGTTTTTCAGGCTCATGTCCCAGAGTTTGAATACACAGTCCAAATCACCTGATGAAATTCTCTCGGATCAACTAATAAAAAGAAGTCATGATGCTTTTACATTAGCGCTTGAAGTTTATAACCGTCCAACATTGGGGAATCGGGTTGAAGCATTTACCATTATGATGGTAAATTGTTCTGCTCCAGTCAGACTGGACACTTCATTAAGCGACATTTTGCTGTTCAAAGTTAACTGGGCTTAGATACCCAAGAGTACTGTGCCTTCTCGTCTTATTATAATCAACCTCTATGTACTCGAAGACCGTTTGGCGCATCTCATCTCTGGTCATTATTGGTTCGTATTGAATCGCTTCCACTTTCATCGAATGGAAGAAGCTCTCAACACAGGCATTGTCCCAGCAGTTTCCTTTCCTGCTCATACTTTGTTTTA
>NZ_JYOQ01000120.1:0-517 GCF_000960545.1 Vibrio sp. S457-15
ACAAGTCACCAAAGTTGTCTGCAATTTTTATACATGATGCAGACTCGATTTTGCCGGACTCAAATTCCAAGAACACTTGAATGTGTTATTTTGGTGTTTGTCTTAAAGACAAACATTGAGAACTTTACAAACAACAATAAATTGTTGTTTTGTCAGCTTTCCAAATTGTTAAAGAACTAATCACTTCTGATGAAGTAACCATTTTTAAAAACTCTCAAGAGAGAATGTTTAAAGATGGTATCCCGTAGGGGAGTCGAACCCCTGTTACCGCCGTGAAAGGGCGGTGTCCTAGGCCTCTAGACGAACGGGACACTGCTGTCTGTATCCACTTTAAAAAGCAGAACCAAACTTGAGAGTTTGGGAACTCTCTTCTCTTTACTTTATAAACCGTATCAATCTGTGTGGACACTCATCGTGAGTAATCATCGTTTAAGGAGGTGATCCAGCGCCAGGTTCCCCTAGCGCTACCTTGTTACGACTTCACCCCAGTCATGAACCACAAAGTGGTAAGCGTCCC
>NZ_JYOQ01000013.1:0-378 GCF_000960545.1 Vibrio sp. S457-15
CTGTAATTTATTTGTTAACTTGGTTATTTCTAACTTCTAATCGTCAGGCTATTTGGAGAAGAAAATGGAATCGTATCTACAGGAAGTACAAAATATTAAACAAAAATGGCCCGATATAGAATTTATAGACCTTATCTTTACCGATATCAATGCCACTCCAAGAGGAAAGCGCATCCCGATAGACGAACTAGAGAAGCTTGATAAAGGGGTAGCACTCCCCCTCTCGACCATCATCCTTGATACTAAAGGCAACGTCGTTGACACTGCGGGGTTGGGCGAAGATCTCGGAGAACCAGATCACCTCTGTTACCCAATCAGGGGAACTTTGATGCCAACGGCAAAGTAACAAGTTGGCCAACTACTGCTTAGTATGATGGA